>NZ_JBICNX010000009.1:0-206540 GCF_043107035.1 Staphylococcus sp. 231237_7MaSpsaltlick | reverse complement strand
GCAACAATTTGTGTACCATATTCAAGCATTTGTTTTGTATGGAAAAGGGCAGTTGACCCTGTGATACCTTGTACAATTACTTTTGTATTCTTATCAATAAATACGCTCATCTTCGTGCTCCCATCCTTTCCTTATGCTTCTTTAACAAGTTTTACGATTTTTTGTGCACCTTCAGCCATTGTAGCTGCTGGTTCAATTGCTAATCCAGATTCTTTAAGGATTTCTTTACCTCTTTCAACGTTTGTACCTTCTAAGCGTACAACAAGTGGTAACGTAAGTTCTACTTCTTTAACTGCGGCAACTATACCTTCTGCAATGATGTCACACTTCATAATACCGCCAAAGATATTTACAAAGATACCTTTAACATGTTCATCACCTAAAATGATTTTAAATGCTTCAGTAACTTTTTCTTTAGTTGCGCCGCCCCCTACGTCAAGGAAGTTAGCCGGATTTCCACCGAAGTGATTAATTGTATCCATAGTAGCCATCGCTAAACCAGCACCATTTACCATACAACCGATATCACCATCTAATGCAATATATGATAAATCATATTTAGATGCTTCGATTTCTTTTGGATCTTCTTCTTCTAAATCACGTAATTCTTGAATATCTTTATGTTTAAATAATGCATTATCATCAAAGTTAACTTTTGCATCTAAAGCTAAGACTTCACCTTCGCCTGTAGTTACAAGTGGGTTGATTTCAACGATAGAACAATCTTTTTCAATGAATACATTATATAATGATACTAAAAATTTAGCCGCTTTATTAATTGATTCTTTTGGAATATTAATGTTGAATGCGATTCTTCTCGCTTGATATGGCGCTAACCCGACAACAGGATCAATTGTTTCTTTGAATATTTTTTCAGGTGTTTCAGCAGCTACTTCTTCAATTTCTGTACCGCCTTCTTCTGAAGCCATTAAAGTAACTCTATCTGTTGCACGATCAATTACAAAACCAACATAATATTCTTTTTGAATATCGCAGCCTTCTTCTATGTAAAGGCGTTTAACTTCTTTACCTTCAGGCCCAGTTTGATGCGTGACAAGCGTCTTACCTAACAATTCATTTGCATAAGTTTCCACTTCGGATAGTGATTTTGCAATTTTCACACCGCCAGCTTTACCTCTACCCCCTGCATGAATCTGTGCTTTTACCACATAAACTTTGGAATCTAATTCTTTTGCCTTTTCAACCGCTTCTTCAGCAGTATACGCTACGCGTCCTTCTGGGACAGCAACGCCCATAGAACGAAATATTGCTTTACCTTGATACTCGTGGATATTCATTCTCCATCCTCCTGTTTCTTAGGTTAAGTTCATAATCAATTATAAGAAATGAAAGCGCTATTGTAAACTCATTTATTCTACTTATTTCAATTATTTCATTTTAACTATTAATTTGTGAGCGATTTAATTGGTTCAAATGTTTTCCTGTGTTCAGGTATGATACCAAATTGTTTAATACCATCTAAATGTTGCTGAGTGCCATAACCAGCGTTTTTTTCGAAACCGTATCCAGGATATTTCTCGGCTAATTCACGCATATATTTATCTCTATGTTCCTTCGCTAACACGCTTGCTGCAGCAATTGATACACTTCTGGCATCTCCTTTAATTAACGATGTTTGTGGGATATCTGTGTCTAGAGTCATCGCATCCACAAGTAAGTGTGTTGGGCGTATTGATAAAGCTTCAATCGCTCTTAACATTGCTATTTTTGTAGCTTCATAAATATTAAAACGATCTATCTCTTCCACTGTTGCATAACCATATGCATATGCAAGGACATCGTTTAATAGTTGTTCCTCAATACCTTGTCTTTGCTTTGCAGACAATTTCTTTGAGTCATTTAAACCAGTAAAATGGTGATTTTCATTTAAAATCACTGCACAGGTTACAACTGGTCCAGCCAACGGGCCACGCCCAACTTCATCGATACCGCAAATAAACGCATTGTTATTTTGTGCTAACAATGCGGCTTCAAACTCTGACATTTCCTCATAATTTTTTAGTAATAACTGCTCTTTTTTTAATTGATTACGCCTTTGCGTAATAGCGTTTTGCACGCCTTTACGTTCATCCCCCATAAACATGTGTGCATTAAGCTCGTCTAAAGATTGTATTGTTTGTAACGTTTTTTTTACTTCTTCAATCGTTTGTTTCATATATGTCTACACGTCCATTTCATTGATGATATCAAACGTGTACGTACCAACTTTGGCATTTCTAACTTCATGAATAATCAGATCGATTACCGCTTCATAATCTATTTCATTACCTCGACGCAACAAACCACGTCTACGTCCAATAGCATCAAACCATTCTATGTTCTCTGCATCTATAGAGACATCAATTTTATAGTGTTGTTTTAATCCTTCATAATCATGTGCTTTCATGAAATCTAAAGCGTAAATAGCTACTTCATCTAAATGAACGATGCTATCTTTTATTGCTCCAGTAACACTTAGTTTCTTTCCAACAAGTTGATCTTCGAATTTGGGCCATAAAATTCCTGGAGTATCTAACAATTGTAATGAATTCCCTACCTTTATCCATTGTTGTTGTTTAGTTACACCCGGCGTATTACCTGTTTTGGCAATAGATTTATTAGCTAATTTATTGATTAACGTTGATTTCCCTACATTAGGTATGCCGACAATCATAGCTCTAATCGCTCTAGGCTTTAGCCCTTTTTGTTTTTCTTTTTCAAATTTTTCTTTGGTAGCTTTAATAGCAGTTTGTTCTACTTGTTTTAATCCTTTACCATGTTTCGCGTCAATTGCCACAGGGTAATAACCTTTATCTTTAAAAAATGATTCCCACTTTTCTAATTCTTTTAAGTTTGCCATATCTTTCTTATTTAAAATAACTACACGTGGTTTTTGTTGTATCACTTCGTCAATCATCGGGTTTCTAGAACTATACGGAATTCTGGCGTCTACTAATTCAAATACGACATCGACTTTTTTTAATTGTTCTGATACTTCTCTTTTTGCTTTAGCCATGTGGCCTGGATACCATTGTATTACCATATCAATATCACCTTTCTATTATTACTAATTTCAAATTTTTATTAAATTAAATATATAATTATACTTGCACGTTGCTTTGACTTTAAAATCATAACACGCTATATAGTGCTTGATAAACAAAATAATGGCAAGGCTTATTTAACACCTTCAATTTTACACCATTATTTAATATATAAACACTGATGTTTCGTAATTGGACTTTAGATATATGTTAATTAGTTAATGTTTTATTTATATCTTATTTTTTGAGAAAATTAAGATATATATCCTAAAAAGATTAATTTCACATAATATATATAGTCTTTTTAAACTAAATTTGCAAAAAATCGTTACAATAGAATTATATTGAATACATATATAGGAGATTACCTATGAAACGTAAATTATTGTACCTCTGTTTATTTATTATATTGGCAATTATTGGTCATAGTTATGTTATTTATAGATACATTTATGATGGTGTGTTGTTTACTGGTCCTAATGATGGGATTGAACAGATGATCCCAATTCAAATGTACTTGTTTGACAATTGGAGTAAGGGGAATTGGTTTTACGCATCTGATTTTGGTTTAGGGGGAGATTTTTTCACTGATTTAAGCTACTATTTTTCCACTAACATTATTTTTATTTTCAATGTAGTGGTCATTGTACTACTTAAAACCTTTATTCCTTTGAACACCTCAGATGTGATGTTTTGGACGACGAATGCCTTGATTATATCAATCATTAAATCAGCTATTGCCATGCTAGGAACATTTATATTTGTGCGTTATATTTCATTTAATCGCAATATTGCTATACTTGCCGCCTTTATTTTTGTTGTATCCCCGCTTTACTTTAGATTCACAGTCTACTGGCCATTTTTTAGCGACATATTTATATGGTTACCGTTATTGTTATGGTCTATAGAACGTTTTCTCAAAAGCGGAAAAATAGGTTGGTTTATCCTAATTGTGGCTATTTCACTTATTAATAATTTTTATTTTGCATATTACCAATTATTAACCGGTATTTTATATTTATCAGTTAGGGTCTTATTCCGACACAAAAATGATTTAGTTCCTAGATTCAAAGCGTTTTGGTCATTAGCTTTAACATCTTTTGTTGCATTAGGCTGTAGTTTGTTTGTTTTTTTCCATGCTGTACAAGGTTTCATTAACAATAGACGTACACCTTTTGATAGTAAAGTAGATTTATTTGAACATTTCAACCAAAATACTAATATTTTTTATGATAACTATTTAATTGTTTTATCTTTTATTACTTTACAAGCGTTATTATCGTTCAAATTATATAAACACTACTATTTTAAATTATTTGCCTTATTAACCTTTATTTCTATTGTTGCAAGTTTCATTCCATTTATTGATCAAATATTTAATGGATTTTCGGCGCCTCAAAAAAGATGGCATTATCTTATTTCATTAAACGCTGCTGTTTTAATTAGTTTCTATATCAAATATTTCCGAACACTATCATTAAAAAATTATGTCTTTTCTTCTATTGTTGCATTAAGTTATCTATTTATCAGTGCATGGTACTATAGTGACTTTGTATCTTGGTTATGGTTTACACCTATTGTAAGTACGATTGGTTTCCTTATACTTTTAGTCAATCATGCCAAATCACGCGTTAAGCTAACATATTTATTCATTATTTCTATTATGATTCTCAATTTACTAATTTCATTTGTCTTTATCCGTAATCAAATTTACTTCGAAGATCATGTTGAGCGTGCTAATAAAGATTATATTAATGCTAGTCTATTTAATACTCCGCTCCAACGACAATTAGTGTCACAAATGACGCATCATAAATCAGAGGATGAACGTATTGATTGGCGTGTTAATGAACAAGATAATACACCTATGTATCAGCATTTCAAAGGTATGAGTATCTATTCAAGCATTTTTGACCATAATATTTTAGATTACTACTATGATGCGCTAAAAATTAATATGCAAGAAGAATCAGTCAGTAGATATCAATCCACAAATGCACGTCAAAATATTAACAGCTTATTTTCAGTCCAATTTTTAATGCTTAAAGATTACCAAAATAACGTACCTGCTTTTTTCAAAAAAGTAAAAACAGAAGGACAATATCAAATTTATGAAAATACATTGAACCTTCCATCTGTACGTGTAACAAATCGGGTTTATGATTCAAACGCTATTAATAAACCTATTGATAGAGAACACGCCATGATTGATGGCGTAGTAGTCAATGGTAAAGGACAAAAATATACCGATACTGCCCAAAATTTATTAAATCAGACTCAAATATCTTATAAAAATATTAAACAGATGAACGGACAACATATACATCTTAATAACGATAACAGTCGAATCCAATTACACATCCCAGAACATCTAAGAGAACGTTTTAGTGATTTTTATTTAACTTTAAAAGTAAAACGCGGTTATCCGGACAGTAATTTTACTGTGAATATAAATGACTATGCAAATCATCGTTTATTTAATAATTCTACATATCGAACAGGCGTAGATACACAACTTTACAAAACACAACCAGATGCACAAGGCAATATAAATATCAACCTTAGTCCATCTGGAAATTATCAATTAGACATTAAAAGTTTACATGGTGAAAATTATCAAAAATTACAAGGGGCCCATGGCTCAAAAACTAATATAGGTCATTATCGCAATATTAAAAACGGTGTTAAAGTCAACTTATCTTCACATCAAAATGGAATCGCTTCTATTAATATTCCGTATCGTGATGGCATGACTGCCTATATTGATGGTAAAAAGGTAAAACCATTTAAAGTGAATTATATGATGACTGGTGTTTCTGTAAACAAAGACACACGTCAAATAATGATTAAATATCGTCCTAAATATTGGTATACCATGATAATTATTTCCTCCATATTTATATTATCTACAATTACATGGTTAATTCGTAAAAAAATAAAAAATAAATAAATCATTATATAAAAGGAGTTTGTTAGAGATGAGGTATAACCATGTTTCGTAAGATTTGGTCCAATAAAACAACAAGATTGCTTTGTATCATTACTATGGGTGTTTTTGTCGCTCTTCTTACATTCGCCCCATATATTTATCGCTACTTAATCCATGGGGTTGTTTTTAGCGGGTCGGGTGATGGTTACAGGCAAATGATGCCTTTTCAAATGTACTTATATGAACATTTTAGTCAATTTAAAAGTACATATGACCACTCATTTGGGCTTGGAGGAGATTTTGTAAAAGATTTATCTTATTACTATTCAACTTCACCATTTACATATATTAATTTTATATTTGTGTGGGTATCGGAAACGATATTTAATAGTAATCCTAGTCAAATTACATTTTGGGCCAGCAACCAGTTAATCGTTGCCTTTATTAAAGGTGTAGCAACTTTTGTTATAACTTTTTATTTCTTTAAATATTTAAATTTTAAAAGTTATACAATATTTTTGGCTGCATTACTCTACGGTGCATCTACAACAGTTATATACTTTAATTTTACGTGGTCATACTACGGGGATTTACTTATTTTTCTCCCCTTGTCACTGTTAGGTATTGAACGTTTTTATAGAGAGAAAAAATTAGGCCTATTTATTTTTGCAATTGCATTAACCCTTTTCTCAAATTTTTACTTTAGTTACTATGAAGCGATTGCGATATTAGCTTATGTAATTTATCGTTTTATATTTCCACATCCAAGAGATATCGTTTCACGTAAGCAGCAGTTATGGATAATACCTGTTTCAGTCATATTAAGCACGTTAATTGGTGTTTGGGGATTTTATACTGGTGTATCTTCATTTCTCAATAATGATAGAGTAAGCAATCCGCATTTTAGTATAAACATCCTTACAGACTTTGCTCGCCAAAAAAACTTTTTTAGCAACGGCTTTTACATTACCGTATCAATGATTGCCATCATCGCTTTATTATCTTTTAAACTTTACAAGCACTATTACTATAGATTTTTTGCAATTGCAACATGGATTATGTTAATAGGTTCATTAACGCCTTATTTCGATAGTATGTTTAATGGATTTTCTACACCAGAGCGCAGATGGGTTTATATTTTTGCATTAACAACGTCAGGGCTGATTGCATTATTTATTCAGCATCTTGCAGAGTTAAGTCTAAAATCTTATGTCATTTCTTGTGTACCTGTTTTAGTAATTATGGGGATTATGGCACTTATTGTGACTGACCAAAAAATATCATGGATGCTTATATGCTTAATACTTATGCTTTTTATAGCATTCATATTATTTAAGAAAGATTTATTGCAACAACGCTGGGTCATATTTGTCATCTTATGCTTGTTTATTGTGCAGCAAGCATTTATATTATCTAACAATCACTTTAATAATGTTAAAAACTATGAATCTACTGTTTCAGCTATGCATGAGGCAGACTACAAAAGTCCTGCATTAGCTAAAAAAATAGATACAATCAATCAACAACATGATGACGACCCTTTAAATAGAATTGATTACATGTCACAATACGGTTTGAATTCACCGATGCTCTATCATTTTGATGGCACTGCCTTATATTCAAGCATATTTGATGGTGACATTTTAAAATATTATGATAAAACATTACAAATTAATATGCATACTGATAAAAATAGCACTTATCGTTTATTATCTAATCGCGCTAATTTAATGGCTTTATGGAATGTACAAGATCGCATACGGCGTCCAAATGATTTAAATATTCCCTATGGATTTAAACACAAAAGCACTGTTGACCATTCTAAAGAAGAATCATTTTTACATTCTACAAATCAAATAGCTTATCCAAGTGCACATATCACGGATAAAGTTTTTGATTCCAAAGACCTTAAATCGCCATTAGATAGAGAACAAGCCATGTTACAAGGTGTTGTATTGAATGATAGTAGCACTTCATCCAATCAAACATTCAAAGCTAATAAAAATTTATTAACAGAAGCGACGTCAACATTAACCGACGCTCACAGAAATGAAGGCAATCATTTAATTGTTTCTAAAGACAACGGCGGCATAAGTTATCATTTACCTAAATCTATTGCTGATAAGTATGAAGATATGTATATTGAGATGGATGTAGAGTTACTCTCACCTGATAAAGCTCATGAAGTTCGTGTTAACGAGTACAGCCAACAACGCAATGAATTGACTTACAAGTATAGACGGTTTGTTACACCAGTAACCATGCGTGTTAACGCAAATAAAGATTTAAATATCCAATTATCTAAAGGAAATTATCGATTTAATATCAAAGGTATTTATGGAGAAGATTATCAAACTTTACGTAACGCAACAAAATCTTTAAATCCAGTAAAAGTATCTCAAGAACGTACAGGCTATACAGTAACTAAAAGTAAAGAAGATAAAGGGTACATTGTACTCCCTATGGCTTATCGTAATGGCATGAAAGCTTATTCGGGCAAACAAGAATTACCTGTCAAACAGGGTAACGGTATTATGACAGTAATTTCTACTGAAAAAGGTCAAGAAAAGATTACTTTAAAATATAAACCACCACACGCCCTACCCTTAATAACGTTATCTGTTTTCGGTGTAATTTTTAGTATTATCTTTTTATGGTGGTTAAGAAATAAGTCCAAAGATAACATAAGTAAATAGAAAATATCATTAAAATGTGTCAATATACTTAAGAAGAAATTCACCTTGGTATACCTATATTCAAATAACGCTCATTTACCTCGCTATACTAGACGCAGCTTTAATGTGTATTATGGGCTATTTGGAGCTATTTAGAGGTTTCAGGGCATAAGACGTTTAGTAGTTTGATTTGAGCTTTGTATGATCTTTGTATGTTGTGCTATGTATTCATTAAGCACAATCAAAATCATTAGGTACCTATACTTATCCTTAATTCTCAAAACGTTAACTATCCCTCTTTAAACAAACGAATTTCATCTACAATATCTAGCCATAGCTTTTTATTATATTAGTAAACAAAAAAGCGATCCTCATAAAGAGGACCGCTTTTTTATGCTTATTATGCTGATTAACGAATTTCTTTAATTCTAGCAGCTTTACCACGTAATTCACGTAGGTAATATAATTTAGCACGACGAACTTTACCACGACGTGAAACTTCAATTTTTTCGATTTTTGGTGTGTGTAATGGGAATGTACGTTCCACACCTACACCAGAAGAAATCTTACGTACAGTGAAAGTTTCTGAAATACCTCCACCACGGCGTTTGATTACTACACCTTCGAATACTTGGATACGTTCACGTGTACCTTCAATAATACGTACGTGCACTTTTAAAGTGTCACCTGGACGGAATGAAGGTAAGTCTGTGCGTAATTGCGATTGAGTTACTGCTTCGATTAATTTGTGATTACTCATTATTTTTCTCTCCTTCAACCTATGTTCTTGCCTCGACAAAATATAGCAGCGGATCATAGTGATTTTCGTGTGTCGCACACTTAAAATATGTTAGCACATAGTTAGTCTTTTTTCAATTGCTTTTTATATCTTTCTATAATCTCTTTGTCTTCTTGTGACATAGTGACGCTATTTAAAAGATCTGGTCGCTTCGTCCAAGTTCTGATAATTTTCTGTTCATGACGCCACTTTTCTATATTTGCATGATTACCTGACAACAATACATCTGGCACGCCCATCCCTTTATATTCACGAGGTCTTGTATATTGAGGGAATTCTAGCAAACCATCTTGAAATGAATCATCTTCATGTGATTGTTGGTTACCTAATACACCAGGTAGTAACCTAACAATTGCATCCGTCATTACCATTGCTGGTAGTTCTCCACCAGTCAATACATAATCTCCCATGGAAATCTCATCGGTCACTAAGTTTTCGCGAATTCTTTCATCATAACCTTCATAATGACCACAAATAAAAACGATATGTTCTGCTTGGCTAAGTTCATTAGCAATTGCTTGATTAAATGGACGTCCCTGAGGACACATTAATATTACCCTTGTATCAGCTGTCTTATCGATACTATCCATTGCATTAAATATAGGCTCTGGCTTTAATACCATCCCTTGCCCACCACCAAAAGGATAATCATCTACTTGGTTATGTTTATTTTCTGCAAAATGCCTAAAATCTACTGTATTGACTTCTAACATATCTTTTTCTTGAGCACGTTTCAAAATAGAATGATTTAACACGCCATTAAACATATCTGGAAATAAAGTTAAATAATCAATCTTCATTAATCTAGCAATCCTTCCATTGGGGAGATTTTAATAAGTCTACCTTCGACATCAATCTCTTTAACAACATCTGCAATATAAGGTATTAAATATTCTTTATCTCCTTTAACCACCCAAACATCATTGGCACCTGTTTCAAAAATTTCTATCACGCGACCAATTGGAGTATCTTCTTCATCAAAGACCGTACAACCAATAATGTCTGAATAATAAAATTCATGTTCTCCTAATTCTATTTCTTCATGATCACGTTCTTGAACTAACGTTTCTCCTTTTAAATGTTCAATATCATTAATGTTATTGATTCCTTCAAATGTTAACATATGAAGTCCTTTATGCATTCTATAAGACGAAATCGTAAATGTTATTGATTCTTTATTTTTACGTTCTATCTCAACGATTTCACCCGGTTGAAAACGTATATCAGTAAAATCTGAATTAGATTTCACCTTCACTTCACCTTTTATTCCATGTGTATTTACAATCTTGCCTACTTCAACTTTCATATATGTTCCTCCATAATAATTTGGCTATTTCATTTAATTTTGATTATGTATATGCGTTATTTTATTAGCTTATTATAACATGTAATCTCGATTTCTGTGTTTCATTACATTTAAAAAATGAAGGTTCCATGACATGTGCTATTTTATATTTCCTTAACTATATTTAATATTTCTCAATAAAAAAAGAGTACCTATTAAGGTACTCTTACAAATATACAGAGTGTATATTAGGTTAAAAATTATTTTTGATCATCAAATTTTTTCAAGATACCTTCTCTTGATAAAATGTTGTGAACTGTATCAGTTGGTTTCGCACCATCTTTTAACCATTTAAGTGCTAATTCTTCGTCAATTTTAACTTCTGGTGCATTTACATTGTTAGGGTTGTAAGTACCGATTTGTTCGATATTACGACCGTCACGTGGTGCACGAGCATCAGCTGCTACGATACGATAGAATGGATTTCTTTTTGAACCTAAACGTGTTAAACGTAATTTAACTGCCATTTATATTCGCTCCTTTAATTTTCATAGTTTTTATTTTCTACAAGAAATAATAATAACAGTAATAATCAACTTTGTAAAGAGTTTCTTCTTTACCAATTTCAATATTACGCAAATTTCGTTTCTTAGCTTAAATTATGGTCATTTAAGAATCTTAAATTAACCTAAACTTGACATTATTCACTAAAAAATATACATTGAAATTAAATTAAATAATAAATGCACTAGGGGTGTTTCTAACTGAGATGAGTCTAACTCAAACCCTTTGAACCTGATCTAGTTTAAACTAGCGGAGGAAAGTGTGTAGTTTAGCATATTTCAAAAGTTTTTTGAAACAATTTCATACATATGTTGATATTTCTAATACACAACTTTCTTTCAGAAGGGTTGTGTATTTTTTTATTGAAAAATTAAGGAGTGTGTATAATGAACAAAACAGTAATAGTAACTGGAAGCAGCCGTGGATTAGGTGCAACTATCGTAAAAACGTTAGCTCAAAAAGGACATAACGTTGTCATAAACTATCATAATAGTGAAGATGCCGCACAAAGGCTTGTTGATGAGATTGGAACTCGACAAGCAATCGCTATACAAGCAGATGTGACAAAACGAAATGAAATTGACAGCTTAGTTAATGAAGCTACACAATATTTTGGCCAAGTTGATGTTGTAATTAATAATGCACTAGTTGGGTTTAAATTTGATCCTGTTCAACAAAAAGCATTTGCAGATCTTTCGTGGGATGATTACCAGCAACAAATTGACGGTACATTAAAAGCTGCTTTCAACGTGTGTCAAAGTGTTATACCTCAATTCATTCAAAGACAAAAAGGTAATATTATCTCAATTGGCACGAATTTATTCCAAAACCCAGTCGTCCCTTATCATGAATATACAACCGCTAAAGCTGGATTAATTGGCTTTTCACGTAATTTAGCTGCTGAATTAGGACAATATGGTATCACATCAAATGTAGTATCAGGTGGTTTGTTAAAAACTACCGATGCAAGCGCAACTACAACAACTGAAGTCTTTGATTTAATTGCTCAAACAACACCTATTAAAAAGGTCACTGCACCACAAGATGTTGCTAATATGGTTGCATATCTCGTGTCAGACCAATCAAACGGCATTACAGGTCAGAATTTCACAGTCGATGGTGGCTTAACAATGAATTAATAAGGAGGATTAAATTATTTTATGACACAAACACAACATCTAAACATCGGCGTACTCATCTATGGATGCGGCCATCACCAAGCCGCGTGGCGTATGCCCGATTCAAGCGTTGAACGTATTGGTGATATTACATATTATCAATCATTAGCAAAAATCGCAGAACAAGGCTTGTTTGATGCTATATTTTTTGCTGACAATCAATCGTTTCCAGCTAATTCTAAAAGTGATATGCCTGCATTTTGGTTTGATCCTTTAGTGAATTTAGCTGCGATATCACAAGTTACTGAACATGTCGGTCTAGTAGCTACTATATCTAGTACATTTGCCAACCCTTTTACAGCTGCTAGACAATTACTGAGTATTGACCATATTAGTCAAGGTCGTGCTGGTTGGAACTTAGTAACGTCAATGACAGATTTGGAAGCTGCAAACCATAGTATGGATCATTTACCTGAACACGAAGAACGCTATAAAAAAGCAGATGAATTCGCTCAAGTGATGAATCGATTACTTGAATCTTGGAGTGTCGATAACTTTCTGCATAATAAAGAAGATAATAGTTTAATTAACGAATCTGCAATCAGCCCTATCAATCATCAAGGAGCGTATTTTAACGTTCAAGGACCTTTAACAACACCAAGCAGCCCTCAAGGAAAACCGATTGCTATGCAAGCCGGTGCTTCAGATCCTGGTATTGCACTGGCAACTAAATACGCAGATGCAGTATATGCTGTAGCTTGGAATTTTAATCAAGCTTATGCTTTTAAAAAGAAATTAAATCAAAAATTAAAACAACAAGAAAAGTCTGAAAATAGTTTGAAAGTATTCCCTGGATTAGTAACGTATGTTGGACAATCGTATGAAGAAGCTTACGCAAAAAAGCAACAACTCGATGAATCTTTAGAAGTTGATACAGCTTTAAATCAATTAGAGTTTTTTATCCAACAAGATTGCCATAATTGGGAATTGGATGAACTTGTACCACCTTTACCACCCGTCGAATCTTTTAACGGACCTAAAGGGCGCTATCAAACTGTGTTAGAAATTATTAAAGATAAAAATCCAACATTGCGAGAATTATTAGGTTATTTAAGTGCAGGTGGTGGGCATTTAACACTTATTGGGACGCCAAAAGATATTGTGGATGAAATGGAACATTGGTTTAATGAAGGTGTTGCAGATGGTTTTAACTTAATGCCTCCAGTATTTCCAGATAGTTTACAAGATTTCGTCGATGATATTGTACCTGAATTACAAAAGCGTGGTTTATACCGAACTGAATATGAAGGTAAAACATTTAGGGAAAATATCGGTATTCATTAATAATTATTTATCGGTGTCTTATCCTCAAAAAACGTTTTTATAAGCAAAATCGCCGTAATCACAGGAGTTCCATACCATCGACAAAGCCTCAGACTTTATTGGCAATTTTTGTACACGCTTTCCGCGGGCGTTGCCTTATCCTGTAGCTTCGGCTATTAATATTCCCACAGGACTCGGACCAAATCACTGCCAATATTATACTAAAAAGATTATAATATATAAATTAAACAGTGTTGATATTTATTATGTTGAATAAATCAATTGATAAAAGAGCCAACTTTGGTCTGTAAGATTCCTGCTATTTTAAAAATAACTATACAAATATAAATAAACAAAGCATAAGTGACAATTCACCTATGCTTTGTCTACGTTCTAAAACCAGTAAAAAAGTAGTAATCCACGCTTTCGATGTGGATTACTACTTTTTAAACTATTGTTAGATTAATCTTTTTAAGAAGCCTATTTTAAAATGGTAAGTTCATACCATTCATCATATTTTCCATTTGCTTACGTTTACCTTTTTTACCTTTTCCGCCACCGGAAAATTGTTTCATCATTTTCTTCATATCATTAAATTGTTTCATTAACCTATTTATTTCTTGAACTGAACGTCCAGAACCTTTAGCGATACGTTTTTTACGAGAAACATTTAATGTCTCAGGTTCATTACGTTCACTCGGTGTCATAGACTGAATAATTGCCTTAATATGATCGATTTGTTTTTCGTCCATATTCAATTTATCCATGCCTTTCATCTTGTTCATGCCTGGTATCATTTTCATAATATCATCAAGCGGTCCTAGATTTTTAACTTGATCTAATTGTTCTAAGAAGTCTTCTAATGTGAAAGATGAAGTACGCATTTTTTTCTCTAAATCTTTCGCTTTATCTTCATCAACATCTTGTTGTGCTTTTTCAATTAAACTTAAGACATCGCCCATTCCAAGGATACGAGAAGCCATACGTTCAGGGTGAAATGGCTCTAGACCATCGAGTTTTTCACTCATACCTACAAATTTAATTGGTTTTTGAGTAACAGATCTAATGGATAATGCAGCACCACCACGAGTATCTCCATCTAGTTTTGTCAATGTGACGCCTGAAACGTCAAGCTGGTCATCGAATGATTGTGCTACATTGACAGCATCTTGACCCGTCATTGCATCAACAACAAGCATAATTTCATTTGGTTTTGTAATTTCTTTGACGTCTGTCAATTCTTCCATTAAGGCTTCATCGACATGTAAACGGCCTGCAGTATCAATAATTACAAAATCTAAATGTTCTTCTTTAGCATGATTAATAGCATTCTCAACTATTTGTTGTGGTTTTACTTGATCGCCTTCACTGTATACAGGTATATCAATTTGTTTACCTACAGTTTGTAATTGATCAATTGCAGCTGGACGGTATATATCTGCTGCAACAAGCATTGGTTTTTTATTATATTTTTTACGCATTAGTAGTGCTAATTTACCAGCAGTTGTTGTTTTACCTGCACCTTGTAAACCAACCATCATTACTACTGTTGGTGGCTTATTAGCCATTGTAATGGTTGCATTTTCCCCGCCCATTAATTGAGTCAGTTCTTCTTGCACTATTTTAATTACTTGTTGCCCAGGTGTTAATGATTTCATTACATCTGAACCTAGTGCTCTATCTGATACAGTTTTGATAAAATCCTTAACGACTTTAAAGTTAACGTCTGCTTCTAATAATGCTAATCTAACTTCACGCATCATTAATTTAATATCAGCTTCAGTGACTTTACCTTTACCACGGATTTTTTGCATCGTTCCTTGCAAACGATCGGACAATCCTTCAAATGCCATATCAAATACCTCCTTTATGTTCTCTAATCTAAATCTTCTAGTGCTTGAATATATTGTTGTATTTTTTCTGGATCATTAACATGCTGTTTAATTTGTTCATATAATTTTTGTCTTTGTTCAAAATTACGGTATAAACCTAATTTCGTTTCATAATCTTCTACTAAATCGCCAGTTCTTCTTATGTTATCATACACTGCTTGTCGACTCACATCAAATGTATCAGCTATCTCACTCAAAGAATAGTCCTGCAAATAGAATAATTCTAGATAATTCCTTTGCTTCTGAGTGAGTAACGCTTGATAAAAGTCAAACAAATAATTCATACGAATCGTTTTAATTAAATCATTTTGAGTCATCTGACTGACCTTCAGTTTCTTCTATGTTTTCATTTGGTGCTTCATTTTCATCTACATTTTGTTCAATCATATCAGCAAATAATCCATAAACATAACTTTCCGGATTGAATGGTTGTAAATCATCTAATTTTTCACCTAAACCTACATATTTCACTGGTATGTGTAATTCATTACGTATCGCTAACACAATACCACCTTTAGCAGTACCATCTAGTTTCGTAAGTACAATACCCGTCACATTAGTAACTTCTTTAAATGATTTCGCTTGTGATAACGCGTTTTGACCTGTAGTTGCATCTAAGCACAGTAATACTTCATGAGGCGCTTCGGGAACAGCGCGGCCTATAACACGTTTGACTTTTTCTAATTCGTTCATTAAATTAGATTTGTTTTGTAAACGTCCTGCAGTATCACAAATAAGAATGTCTACATCCTTACTTTTCGCAGCATTAATTGCATCATACATTACTGCAGCTGGGTCTGAGCCTTCACTTTGACTCATTACTTCAACTCCGACGCGTTCTCCCCAAACTTTAAGTTGTTGAATCGCCCCTGCTCTAAATGTATCTCCTGCGGCTAACATTACTTTCTTACCTTCTGCTTGGTAACGGTGGGCTAATTTACCAATTGTTGTTGTTTTACCAACACCATTAACACCTACCATTAATATGACATTAAGACCTTCATTTTCTATATTCATCACTTCTGAATTATCATCATTTTGGTGATAAATTTCTACTATTTTTTCTACAATAACTTCACGCAAATCTTCTGTTTCTGAAATATTACGACGTTGCGCTTCTTCACGCAATTCTTCAACTAATTGCATTACCGTGTTAAATCCAACGTCAGCTGTAATAAGCATTTCTTCTAGAGCTTCGAAAAATTCTTCATCCACTTTACGATAACGCGCAATTAAATTGTTAAGTTGGGCTTGGAAGTTTTCACGAGATTTTTCTAATCCTGCTCTGAATTTCGCACCTAATTGCTGTGCTTCGATTTCTTCAAAGTCTTCTATAGATATTAGGCCATCATCATCAAAATCTGCTTCTTTTAATTTTTTTGGCTTTTTAGCTGGTTGTTCATCTTGAGGCTCATCTATTTCCTTTTGAGAGTCCTCAGATAATTGTTCTAAATCTTCTTGTTGCTTTGGTTCTTCTGAGGTACTGGAAAATTTATCCTTTAATCGTTTGAAAAAGCTCATGCTTGTTCCTCCTTAATAACTTCATCAATCGTATTTAAATTAACACTCACTAATTTGGATACACCAGATTCTTGCATTGTTACACCATATAATCGGTCTGAAAATTCCATCGTCCCTTTACGGTGAGTAATCACAATAAATTGTGTTTGGTCTGATAAAGCTTTAAGATATTGTGCATATCTAATAACATTTGCTTCGTCCAATGCAGCTTCTACTTCATCTAATATAACAAATGGTGCTGACCTTACTTTTAATATTGCAAATAATAGAGCAATTGCACTTAGTGCACGTTCTCCACCACTTAATAAAGATAAGTGTTGCAGTTTTTTGCCTGGAGGTTGAACAATAATATCTACCCCTGCAGATAGGTAATCATCATCTGTTAAACGTAGTTCTGCTTGCCCACCACCAAAAAGTGATTTAAACACTTCAGCAAAATGACCTTGAACAGCATGGAAAGTTTCTTTAAAGCGATCTTTTACTTCTTGATCCATTTCTTCTATAAGTTGTTCTAATGTTGCTTTAGCTGCCCTTAAATCAGCACGCTGCTCATCTAAAAATGTATAACGTGTGTTGACTTCCTCAAATTGTTCAATCGCATTTAAATTAACATGTCCTAATTCTTCAATAGACATTTTTGTTAACTTAACTTTTTTACGTAACGCTTCAATGTCATCATTTAATTCATATAACTCGCTAGCACGTTCATACGTCATATGATAAGTATCATTTAAGTGGTTAATTGCATAATTAATTAGTACATCTAAACGTGATTGCTCCGCTTTAATATCTTGGTAGCGATTTTCGATAGATAAAATGTCTTGATTTGCTTCTTGTAACATTTGATCTGTTTCTTCAATTTTATCATTTAATTCTAGTCTACGCGATTTCACTTCTTCAATTTCTTGTGCTAATTGGGCTTTAGCTTCTTTACTTTGCTCAATATTACTTTGAATTGTCTCAAAAGCTTTTTCACCAGTCATTTCATCTGAGTTAAATAACTTAATTTGGTCATCTAATTTTTCTTGTTGACTGACAACCGTCGAGAGTTGTTTAGTAATTCTTGTGAAGGTTTGCTTTTGTGCACTCAGTCTTTCTTTCACTACTGCTAAATCTGACTGCTTTTGGTGTAATTGTTGCTGGATTTGAGTGGTACTTTCTTTACCTTCTTTAGATAATTTTGTATAAAGATCAATATCTTCTTCTAATTTTTGTAATTGCGCTTTAATCTCAGCCAATTTTTGCTTTTTATCATTTAAGGTTTGTTTACTCGTTTCACTTTGATACCCGTCATTTTTTTCGAATTCAAATTCTTCATGTTCATCTTTTAGGTGTGCTTCATTTTTACGTAGTCTATCCAACTCTAATTCATAATCGTGCACTTTTTGTTTCGCAGAATTATAAATTTGACTTGTTTCGAAATAGCTCTCGCTAATACGGTCCGTATTTTCTTTAATTTCTTGGAATTGTTTCTCAAATTGAACTGTTTGCTTTTGATAATCTGCTAATTGTGCGCGCATTCTAGCAAGTTCATCTTTTTGTGCTAAAATACTTTTCGATTTACGATCACCGCCACCAGTCATAGAGCCCCCAGGGTTAACTATATCACCATCTAACGTAACAATACGTGTGCGGTATTTTATTTTTCGAGCAAGTTCATTAGCATTTTTTAATTCATCGACAATAATTGTATTACCTAATAAATTTTGTACTACGTTTTGATAATCCGCTTCAACTTGAATTGCTCGTGATGCGATATTAACAAAACCTTCCGTATCTTGGGCTATTGCCAATATATCATTAGCAATTTGACGTGGTTGAATAACATTTAACGGTAAGAATGTTGCTCTACCTAAACCGTGTTGTTTAAGGTATTGGATCGCTTGTCGTCCTTCTTTTTCAGATTCAACAATAACGTGTTGTAAAGAAGCACCTAACGCCGTTTCAATGGCTTTAGTTAAATCTGAAGGTACTTGGATAACTTCTGCTACCGCGCCACGAATTCCTGTTAACTGATTATGTTGTGCTTTCAATATATGTTTAACTCCGTTAAAGAAATAACTATATTCTTCTTGTTGTGTCGCAGCACTATCTATACGAGATTTAAGCTTTTCATTAAAACGATAAGCCTGATGTAGTTTCTCTTCATATTCACTACGTTGTTGTTTGAGTTCTGTTAATTTGCGTTCATATTCATTAAGCTGTTGCTCTGCTTTTTTTAATTCTTTCCGTGCCTTTGTACTATTTTTTTCAGCTTCGTTGATGTCGTGTTGGATTTGTTTCAATTGTTCAAAAGCTTCTACTAATCTTGAATCTAAGCGTGATTGTTTAGATTCGTTTTCTTGTATTGTGTGCTCTAAAAAGCGTATATCATTATTTACATCTGATTGTTCAGACATCAATTGATAATATTCGTCTTTAATTGCCTCTAACTTTTCATCATGTTGATCATCTGATACATAAAGTTGAGATTCAAAATATTGTATTTTTTCGTTTAATTCTTTTTGTTGTGATTTAAGCCGATCTATCTCTGTTTGTGCTGCAGATTTTTCTTGTTTTAATGTAGCAGTTTGATTCACAAGGCTCTCTTGTTCTTCTTCAAACCGTGCGTTTGTTTTAGATTGATTCTTTTTACGTTCTTCTAACACGTTTAATTGACCCGTGTATTTTTCAACTTCTTCTGTAGCTTTTACGAGTTGGTAATTTAAAGCTTCGATACGCTCATCCAACTGTTGTCTTTCAGCTTTAAACCTATTTAGTGATTGTGTATGTTGTACTTTTTCACCATCTTTTGTTGATTGCTGACTTTTTAAATAATTTAACTTTTCGTCAAGTTCATGAATATTATTATTATACTGTTCAATATCATGGACTGTTACTAGTACATCGCTTTTTTCCATTTCCTTTGAAAGGTGCTTATACTCTTTGGCAATTGCTGCCTCTTCTCTTAACGGTTCAACACGACCTTCTAAGTCATATAAGATGTCTTCTACTCGTGAAAGATTATCTTCAGTTTGATCTAATTTTTGTACTGAAGTCGCTTTCCTCTTTTTATATTTCAACACGCCCGCAGACTCTTCTAAAATTTGTCTTCTATCGATAGGTTTAGCATTTAATATTTCATCTACACGGCCTTGTGAAATGATACTAAACGCTTCTTTACCTAAACCTGAATCTAAAAATAAGTCCAGAATATCTTTTAATCTTGCCTTATCATTGTTTAGGTAATATTCACTTTCGCCATTTCTATATAAACGACGAGTCACTGTTAACTCAGAAGCTTCTACTTGTAATTTACCTGCACTATTATCTAGCTTTAATTTTACTTCTGCATAATTCTGAGCTTTACGATGTTCTGCACCTGAAAAAATGATATCTTCCATTTTTGCCCCACGTAAAGATTTAGCTGACTGCTCACCTAATACCCATTTTATTGCGTCAGTGATATTACTTTTTCCACTACCGTTTGGTCCAACTATCGCTGTTACGCCTTCATCAAACTGAACGTTTGTATGCTCGGCAAAAGATTTAAAACCAAAGGCATCTATAGATTTTAAATAAACCATGCTATTCTCCTTCAAGATGCTTCCTGTCTTGTAACATTACAGAAACACTTTTACATTAACCTTTAAATTAATACTTTTCTTAATAAATACCATTACTTGGATTTAATTCTATCAATGTGCTACTTATAGTAAAACGCATTTATTACGTTTGATTATTTTTTAATTTTTTGTATGCTAGTTCAGCAGCTTTTTGCTCTGATTCTTTTTTAGTTTTTCCTTTTCCTTCTGCTACAGCTTTATCTTCTAAAATAACTTCTGAAGTAAACAATCGATGGTGTGCTGGTCCTTCTTCATTGATGAGTCGGTAAGTTACATCACCTTGGTTCTGTCTGTGTACAAACTCTTGAAATTGTGTTTTAAAGTCTACGACGCCATCTAATTCATCATCTTCCACATAAGGGAATATAATCTTTTCAGAGAATTTCCAAACTGACTCTAGACCTTGATCTAAATATAGTGCACCTACAAACGCTTCAAAGGCGTCGGAAACTAGTGAGGGACGCGTTCTGCCCCCTGTTTTTTCTTCGCCTTTTCCTAATAAAATTAATTCATTCAATTGAATTTTTTTCGCAAATATTACAAGTGATGGCTCACATACAATTGTTGCACGCATTTTTGTTAAATTACCTTCAGGCAATTCTGGATATTTATCAAATAAATAGCGTGAAACCGTCAATTCTAATACCGCATCTCCTAAAAATTCTAATCTTTCGTTATGATCTAAGCGATCCATATTAAAATCATTTATAAAACTAGAATGCGAAAATGCCTGTTGATATAAATCAACTTGATTAAAATTCAAATCTAATTCCTGCATTTTTTGGGCAAACTTTTTTTGGAATGCTTTAACCATTTCTTTCTTTTTATGATTGGTCAATCTCTTTCCTCCTCAGATAAAAACAGCTATGTGCTAAAAATACTGTACACGCTTTTATTCTACGTGAAAGTTCAATAAAACTAAAGAAAAAACTATTTGTCATATACAAGTTTATTAGGCTTTACAACTAGCATGTAACCAATTCATGTTAATATTTGTTAAAACAATCTATGCTTTAATTATAGATGTTTTTCAAACAAAAAAATCTGAGCCGTGTTTACTACGACTCAGATATTTGCTTATTATTTTTGAATACTATTGATAAAGTTAACCGCGTCACCAACTGTGTTGATTTTTTCAGCTTCTTCATCTGGAATTTCAGTACCAAATTCGTCTTCTAATTCCATTACTAATTCAGCGATATCTAGTGAGTCAGCGCCTAAATCATCTTTAAAAGATGCATCTTTAGTAACTTTTTCAGCGTCAACACCTAAACGGTCAACAATGATATCTTTTACTTTGTCGAAGTTTTCCACGTCGATTCACCTCCTTTTAAAAGTCTACTTATAGACTTTTATATTTTCCCATTTTATCAATTGAAATACAAGTAGTAATTCATAGTATTACTCTAGAAATACTAACGACATGTTTAAATGTACAATAGCTTGCAAACAATTGAATTGTCCATTTGTTACATATACATGCCGCCATTGACATGAATTGTTTGTCCTGTAATATATTTAGCTTTTTCAGAAGCTAAAAATGCTACAGTATGAGCAATATCCGAATCTTCACCAAATTCAGCTAATGGGATTTGTTCTAACATTTGTGCTTTAAGTTCGTCACTTAAAGCATCTGTCATATCAGAAACGATAAATCCAGGTGCAACAGCGTTAACAGTAATGTGTCTAGATGCTAATTCTTTTGCAGCTGACTTAGTTAATCCAATAACACCTGCTTTTGTGGCAACATAGTTTGCTTGTCCCGGGTTTCCAACCGCGCCAACAACACTTGATAAATTGATGATAGAGCCGCCTTTTTGTCTTAACATTTGCGGTGTTACTTTCTGAATACAATTAAAGACACCTTTTAAGTTGGTATCAATTACGTCATCCCATTCTTGCTCTTTCATTCTCATTAATAAATTATCGCGTGTAATACCTGCGTTATTAACAAGTACATCTACTGAGCCAAATTGACTGACAACTTCTTTGATCATCGCTTTGACTTCATCACCATTTGCTACATTCGCTTGAATAGCAAAACTTTCTACACCTTTAGCCTTGATTTCTTCTACAACGGCATCGGCCTTTTCTTTATTACCAGCATAATTTACCACAACATTATAACCTTCTTCGGCTAATTGGATAGCAATACTACGCCCAATACCTCTTGAAGCTCCTGTTACTAACGCACTTTTAGTCATTTTCATTCCAACCTTTCACATCTTCTAGTGTTTGAATTGAAGTTACTTTTACATTTCTATTAATTTTCTTAATTAAACCTGATAGTACTTTGCCAGGACCTATTTCAATAAAGTGATCTACACCTTGATCAATTAACCACTGTGTTGAATCTATAAATTGAACAGGTGAATATAATTGTTCTATCATATTTGCTTTAATTATTTTTGCATCTGTTTCACCTTTGGCATGTACATTTTGTACCACAGGATACTGAGCATCTTGCCACTCGAACTGATCAATAAATGATGCAAAATCATCTTTGATTACTTGCATCATAGATGAATGGAATGGTCCCGATACTGCCAACGGTAACACACGCTTAGCACCTAACGATTTACCTTCAGCCACTAACTGATCAATTACATTTTTATGGCCTGAGACAACGATTTGTCCTGGTGAATTAATATTTGCCGGTTCAATAATAGCCTCTTCAGTTGAGAGTTGTTTACATATTGCATCAACTTCCTCATAATCCAAACCTAATACAGCTGCCATACTACCTACACCATTTGGGAAAGCTTCGGCCATTAATTGACCACGTTTTCTTACAATTTTAACTGCATCTTCAAATTTCAACACACTACTAGCAACTAAACTCGCATATTCACCTAAGCTATGTCCCATTGTATAGTCTGCATTTAAATCATTAAGCGCATTTAATAACGCGATGCTATGTGTTAATAATGCAGGTTGTGTATTCTCAGTTTGTCCAAGTTTTTCTTCACTATCTGTAAACATTGTTTCTAAGATATCGAAGTCTAAAGCTTGTTGTGCTTGGTTAAGAATTGATGTTGCTACTTCGTCATGTTCATATAAATCGTTTGCCATACCGACTTTTTGTGAACCTTGGCCTGGAAATATTATCGCTGTTTTACTCATCTTGTGTCCCCACCGTTTCTTTCATAGTTTCAACAATCTTTTGTTCACCGGCAATTTTCGCCTGACGAATGGCTGAATAAAAAGCCTTAGTACTCGAACTACCATGCGCTTTTACAACTGTGCCATTTAATCCTAGTAATACAGACCCTCCATACTCAGCGTAATCCATTTTCGTCATTAACCCTTTTAAATCTTTTTTCAAAATTAATGCTGCCATTTTATTTTTTAAGCTGCTTAAAAGTGTAGTTTTGAACATTTTGCCCATTGCTTTAGCTACACCTTCTAAATTTTTTAAAATCATATTACCAGTATAACCATCAGTCACTACCACATCTGCAGCATCATTCATTAATCCTTTAGCTTCAACATTACCTGTAAAGTGGAAATCATTTTGTGTTTCCATTAAATGATAAGCTTTTTTAGTCAATGTATTACCTTTCGCAGCTTCAGTTCCAATATTTAATAAACTTACAGAAGGTTGTGAGATACCTCTGATTTTTTGTGCATAAATATTACCAAGTTGGGCATATTGTAATAAATGTTCTGCTTTCGCTTCAGCGTTTGCACCAACATCCATAAATACAAAACCTTTACCCGAAACTGTTGGTAACGTCACAACTAATGCTGGACGTTCTACACCTTTGATGCGACCGACTATAAACAACCCAGCTGACATTAGAGCCCCTGTATTTCCAGCTGAAACACATCCATCTGCTTCTCCAGATTTTACTGCTTCCGCCATACGAACCATTGAACTATCTTTTTTGCGCTTTATTGCTCGAACTGGTTCGTCATGCATAGTTATAGACTCTGTACAATGACGTACTTCTACGCGATCGTGTTTTAGAGTACATTTTGACTTATCACCAAATAAAATGATTTCTAAGTCTTCAAATTTGTTAACCGCCATTTCAACAGCTTCCAAAACGATTTCAGGTGCGTCATCTCCACCCATCATGTCAATCGCTAATTTAACCATTTTGTTCATCCTCACTTGTATAATACATTTTAAATGTTCCTTTAAAAACAACCGTATCTTTAACGTACGATTCGACTTTTATAATATAAAATTTATTTGTAATTTCAATGGTTTGCGCATTAGCGCGCACCGTTTCGTTTAATTTTACTGGTTTGGTAAACACAACATTACTTTCACTTGTTAATACGACTGGTTTATGTATAAGTGCTACACATAAAGAGTTTGCTTGAGCAAATAGAACATGTCCTCTTGCAATTTTATTTTTTGTAAAAACAGAATCTTCATCAATATTAATAATTGAACTGGCATATTGATCAGGCTCTACATTGATTACGTCACCTATGATTTCATTGCCTTCAATAGAACGAATACTTTCATAGTTTTTCCTAGCTACAGATTTAATTCGTGTTCTTAACTCAGGAATATCTAAGTGAGTACGATCCAACCGTATTGTTTGGATGCTTACTGAAAACAAAGTACTTAAATCAAAATCTGTAATAAACGGATTTTTAGCTATCTCTTTTTTTATTGCGTCACGCCGTTCTTGTTTTTTTAATTTCATCGCATTCAAACTCCCATGTTTTTAGTACCAAGTCTTAAACACTCCTAACATATCATAACACTTTCCTTTTCAATTGCTCAACAAAAAACATACGTAAGTTCTAATTTAATAACTTTTAAGTAAATATATTTTGTAATACGTAGAATAAAGTGATTTTCAACTTTTAAATGATAAGATTCGACCCTAAAATGAATCCGCTGAAATTTTGTTTACTCATGTCGGTTTGAATTATGAAAAACACGTAATATTTAACATCATTATTTAAATATGTATATATAATAATTTTAAACAGAAATTATATAATCCAAATAAATAATTATTTTTGCTAATTCCTATTGAATTAATTATCAATTATCCGTATAATCTTAAATAATTTGAAATTTAAAAAATATTTAAAATATTCAGAAGTTTATTTTTACACTATTCATTCCTAGGAGGATATTATGAAGAAAATTTTCACTACCACGCTATTGACCAGTTCAATATTAGCTATTACATCTGGTAACATTCACGCTGAAGAAAGTAATAGTATACAACCTGAGAGCTTTAAAAAAACAGATAATTCAACTATTCAAAATGAGGCGGATGTAAAACAATATTTAAATCAACATGCACAAGATTTAGTTAAAGATTCAAGCAAAACTAAAAGTGAAGCTTTTAATAAAAATGCCTTCAAACAATATGAAGTAGCAAATAAAAATACGGACAAAACTGGCGTGACACACTATACACTACAAGCTAAAATTAATGACGTCACTTCTAGTGATAGTACACTTAAGGTACATGTAAATAAAAATGGTGATGTAAAATTAATTAATGGTAGTATTGACAAACCATACATAAATGTTAAAAATTCTAACGAAATAACTTCTACGCAAGCTGAGGATACTGCGTTTAAAGCAATTGGTAAATCAAAATCAGAAGTTAAAAATATCGAAGGTTATGACATCGTTAGCAAAAATAATTTAGATATAAATAGCGATAAACAAAAATTAGTTTATAATATTGAGTTGAACTACGTTTCTCCTAAAGTTGCACATTGGAAAATTCAAGTTGATGCAACATCAGGGAAAATCATAAAAAAACAAAACACACTTCAAAAAGCAACAGCTGAAGGAAAAGGTACTGGTGTTAACGGGGACGTAAAATCACCACTTAACTTAACCCAATCACAGAATCAATACACTCTACGTGACACGTCTCAAAAGGCAAAAATTGACACCAAAACTGCTAATAATACGACGTATTCCATGTCACCAATTACTAATGACAGTACAAACTTCAATAAAAAATCTCAACGAGCAGGTGTTGACGCACATTATTATGCTAAAGAAGTATATGATTACTATTTAGACACATTTGGCAGAGACAGCTATGACGATAAAAGTGGCAATATTAATTCTATCGTTAATTACGATAAGAATTTTAATAATGCTGCGTGGACTGGACAATATATGATATACGGTGATGGTGACGGCCAAACATTTAAAGAACTGTCAGGAGCTAGTGATATCGTTGCGCATGAACTAACACATGCAGTAACTGAAAGTACTGCAGGCTTAGAATATAGCTATCAATCAGGAGCATTAAACGAATCTTTCTCTGATGTATTTGGTTATTTTGTCGATCCAGATAATTGGTTAATGGGCGAAGACGTTTATACGCCTGATCAAGATGGCGATGCGTTAAGAAGTCTAAAGAACCCTGAAGATTATAACCAACCAGCACATATGGATCAATACCAAAAAGGTAGCGAAGATAACGGCGGCGTTCATACCAATAGTGGTATACCAAACAAGGCGGCTTATTTAACAATTACAGATATAGGTAAAGATAAAGCAGAACAAATTTATTATCTTGCACTCACAGAGTATTTAACATCAAATGCTCAATTTAAAGATGCTAAAACAGCACTCACTGTTGCTGCAGATAAATTATATGGCGATAATAGTGAAGAAGCTAAAGCAATTGAAAAAGCATGGAATGATGTCGGTGTGAAGTAGCTAAATCGTGGCTATCACAGATAACATAAGAAAATACACGATTATGTGTATGATAAAAAATCAAGCTCAAAACTAACATATTAATATCACATTATGTTGGCATAAAAACCAAGAGCTTGGGACATAAAGTCCCAAAAATAGCACTCAGATGAATTCAATTCATCTGAGTGCTTCTTTTTTTACTCAATACTTCATATTGTTGGTCGCTTTCTTAGGGGACAGCTTCAGCCTGTAGTCTTCAGCTTGTCCTGTTACCTCAAGAGGTTCGCCAAAACACGTCACATTTATATATAATTTTACATTAAAATACTTTTTAAAAATAAGGTGCTTAATTCATCTCATTATTAATCAAAACTCATATATAGCAAATTCTTCTCAATAAATGATCTTAAAGTTTGATATTGTGGTTCAAAAAATACTCCTGTTTGAATCAATTCTGCCGCTTCATCTCTAGCAACTTCTAACATTTTATAGTCTTCGACAACATTTGCTACTAAGAAATCTGGCAAGCCGCTTTGTTTCACGCCAAAGAAATCTCCGGGTCCCCTCATTTCGAGATCCCGTTCACTGAGTTCAAAACCATCTGTTGTTTGCGTCATAATATTCATACGTTCTATGCCCGTTTCGGTTTTGGGTGAGGCAATCAATACGCAATAACTTTGATGTTCACTTCTACCTACACGCCCCCTCAACTGATGTAGTGTGGATAAACCAAAACGATCGGCATCGTATATCATCATAAATGTAGCGTTCGGTACATTTACCCCTACCTCGACAACGGTTGTTGAAACTAAAACATCTATTTCATGATTACTAAATTTTTGCATAACCTCGTCTTTTTCATCGGAATGCATTTTGCCATGTAATAATCCAACTTTGTCAGTACCGTAATAAGCTTGTAATGATTCATACAATTCAACCACATTTTGAACATCCTCTAGGTGTTCAGAGCTTTCAATCAATGGACATATGACATAGGCTTGACGGCCTTTCTTCAATTCAGCAGTCATTTGATTCAATACACTTTCGTATGCTTCATGTTTTGACCATGATGTAATAATTGGTTTTCTACCTTTTGGTAACTGTTTAATTGATGAAACGTCCATTTCACCAAATACGGAAATAGCTAAGGTTCTAGGGATTGGCGTCGCTGTCATAAATAGTACATTTGTCATTGCACCTTTTTCTCTAAGTAATTGTCGTTGGTTCACCCCAAAACGATGTTGTTCATCAGTAATCACAAGTCCCACATTATTAAATTTCACGTCATCTTGAATTAATGCATGTGTTCCAATTAAACAATCAACTTCATTATTATTTAATTGATCTAATAATAATTGCCGTTTTTTACCTTTTACTGAACCCGTTAATAACGCCACATTCATCCTATCGCCAAATATATCCACTAAACTTTCAGCATGTTGTTCTGCTAAAATTTCAGTAGGTACCATTAATGCCGATTGAAACCCAGCTGTTTTCAGTGCATACATGCAAATAGCTGCAACAACAGTCTTACCAGAGCCCACATCACCTTGAAGTAAACGATGCATACGTATCGGAGCTTTCAAGTCACGAAAGATCTCATTAACGCTATGTTTCTGGGCATCAGTAAGTTCAAAAGGCAAACTATCAATAAAATGTTTGACCAAATTGATATCATAATCAACTTCAATAGCTTCATCCGAAGTTTTTTCAAGTCTATTCAACCATTGCATTCTTAATTCAAACATAAACAACTCTGTAAACGCATAAGTCCTACGCGCCTTCAACAATGAAGATTTATCGGTTGCAAAATGAAGTGCTTTAATTGTATTTTCTAATGTTTCTAGCTTATATTTTTCTCTTAACTCTGCTGATAACCATTCATGTATGGTTGCTTGATCTAATACTTGACGTATCATATCTCTTAACGGTTTTTGCTTAATACCCTCTTTAATTCGATACACAGGTTCAAATTGGGCAGACTCTGTAACCTGTTGATTGAAAAACATTCTATTTCCATTAATTTCTTGCTTTCTTCTATCCCACTTACCTTTTACTGTAACCGTGCCATGTAGTTCGATTTTCTTTTTCAGATAAGGCTGGTTGAAAAAAGTGCACTTTACAGCAATGTTATTGACCATGAGATGTACTGTTAACTTAGACTTATTACGACCAAAAAAAGCGACAGTCGGTGTAGAATATACTTCACCCACCACTGTCACTGTCGCTTGGTCTTCTGCTTCATTTAAGTCAATTACAGTATTATCCTCGTAACGTGTCGGTAGATATAAGATTAAATCTTCAACGGTATAAATATTTAATTCATTTAACACCGCTAAACGCTTAGGCCCCAGACCTTTGATTTGAGATAATGGAAATGGACTTTCAATTAGATTGACTTTTGACATTATTAATCACCAAATATTTCTTGTTTTAGACGCTGACCTGTAGGTGTACCAGCTAAACCTCCACGACCTGTTTCACGCAAAGCAGATGGCATTGTTTGGCCAATCTTGTACATTGCTTCAATCACTTCATCTGTAGGTATTCTAGATGTCACTCCTGCCAACGCCATATCTGCAGATACGATTGCATTAGAAGCACCTGCAGCATTTCTTTTTACACAAGGTACTTCTACTAAGCCAGCAACTGGATCACATACTAAACCTAGCATATTCTTCAAACAAATTGCAAAGGCTTCAGCTGATTGTTGTGGCGTACCTCCAGCCAGTTCAACTGTTGCGCCTGCTGCCATAGCCGCTGCCGAGCCTACTTCAGCTTGACAACCACCAGCTGCACCTGAAATTGACGCATTATTGGCTACGACAAAACCAAACGCGCCTGACGTTAATAAAAAGTTAAGCATATCCTTACGTGTAGGCTCAAGGCGAGGTTTTAAGCCAAATAACACGCCAGGCACAACGCCAGCTGATCCTGCAGTTGGTGTTGCGCAAATTTTACCCATTGCTGCGTTCACTTCGTTTGTTGCAACAGCTTTACTAACTGCATCTAATAACGTTGCACCTGATAAAGATTTTCCTGTTTTTAAATATTCTTTAATTAACACAGCATCTCCACCAGTTAACCCTGTCGTTGATGTTACTCCTGCTAGTCCTTCATCCAATGCATTTTCCATTGTTTGTAAATTTTTATCCATATGTGCATATACATCAGCTTCAGATAATCCTGTTACTTCCATTTCTTGTTCTAACATGATTTCATGGATTTTCTTATCTTGTGCTTCACACATCTCTATTAATTCTTTCACGCTTTTAAACATGCAATACCTCCGTTAGGCGTCTCCCATGAGTGAAACCGTCACTACACCATCGACGTTTTTAATTTTCTCTATAATATCTTTGTTTACAGCATCGTCTAACTCACAAGTCATTAAAGCTTGGTCGCCCTTTTCTTTTCTCGATACTTGCATACTTCCCACATTAATACTTGAATCCCCTAAAATATTAGCTACTTTACCAATCGTGCCAAATGTATCCTTGTGGAACACCAGTAATGCAGGATAATTTCCACTGATTGCAATATTAAAGCCATTAATTGCCACGACTTCAATTTTACCACCACCAATTGACACACCTTCCACTGAAATCTCCTTTTCAGTGTTACGCATATTTATAATAGCTGTATTTGGATGTGATCTTTCTTCCGCCATTTCTATAAAATTGACTTTCATTCTAGCCGTTTCAGCCGCTTCTAAACTCGTTTGAATTCTATCATCATCAGTATCATAGCCTAACAAGCCGCCTACAAGTGCAACATCCGTACCATGACCTTTATAGGTTTCCATAAATGAACCATACAAATAGATATCAACTTGATTTGGTAATTGATTAAATAAATCTCTTGCTACCAATCCAATTCTCACTGCCCCAGCTGTATGAGACGACGAAGGGCCTACCATTGTAGGACCAATTATATCGAAAACTGTTTTATATTTCATAATTATACCCCACTCTTGTTTTTAATGTTTCTAAAGTGTTGCGCTTACATTCTCAAACATCTAATTCATTATAACAAGTTCATTAAACATTATAAACCAAAACTGGTTGTATTGTTCTTTTTAAGTTTTAAATATAATTGACTGCAATTCATACAAAATTACACAATTATACTAAAAAACTACATAAAAACGAGAGCGGGGTAGAAATCAAAATTAAATTTGATTTCGTACTCTCGCTCTCAAAACACCGTCGTTTAATAAATAATTTATAATAGAACTATAGTCAAACCTTTGTCCAACATCACTGTTCATTTGCAATGACATTTAATTTTTAGATACACATAAATACCAATATGTCGAAAACAAAGACTGTTTAAGTCATTATTCTACAGAAAATAAATATTGATACACAGGCTGTTGACCATCATGATGATCTAACTCAACATCTGGGTAAGTTTCTTCAACCCATGTTTCAATTTCAGCAGTAACAGACTCATCCGCATCTTCACCAACAATCATAGTAATGATTTCACTATCTTCTTCAATCATTTGTGATAGCAAGCCTTTAACAGTATCAAACTCATTATCTTCACTAGTAACAATTTTATCTTCTACTAAGCCCATAAATGCACCTTTTTTAATTTCAACACCATCTATTTTAGTATCTCTAACAGCATAAGTAACTGAACCAGAATTAACTGCTTCCAATGATTCAATCATGCGAGATTTATTATCGGCAAGTGAATCAGACGCATCATAGTTAAATAATGCAGCGATACCTTGAGGAATAGATTTTGTAGGAATAACAATAGCTTCTGCTTGAACAATATCGGCAGCTTGTTCACTTGCCATAAGAATATTTTTATTGTTTGGTAAAATAATTGCACGTTTACATTGTGATTGTTCAATCATTTTCACTATGTCTTCTGTCGATGGGTTCATAGTTTGACCACCGCTAATCATATGAGTTGCGCCCATCGATTTAAATATTTCAGAAATACCATTCCCCATAGATATAGCAATTACAGCAGTCTCAACAGTTTCATTCTCATCACTTTGAGATACAGGTTGATTGTTTTGCTCTTTTTTCACAACTTCTCTGTGTTGCTCACGCATGTTTTCTACTTTTAATTTAATTAATTCACCATATTTTTGACCATAATTAAATACATTACCTGGTTTTTCAGTATGTACGTGTACTTTAACTATTTCTTCATCATTAATTACTAATAAAGAATCACCAAATGTACTCATATCTTCTCTAAATTCTTGTTCATCGAAAGTTTTTTTATTTTTACCAAAACGAACCATCATTTCAGTGCAATAACCGTATTCAATATCTTCAGTATTAATTACACCATGAAAATCATGTGCTTCACTTACCAATGAATCTTTGTCTAATTTTGGTGATTGTGCGGATACTTTTTCTCCTTTTAATGCTTTTAGGAAGCCTTCATAAACCACTGCTAAGCCCTTACCACCACTATCGACAACACCTACTTCTTTTAAAACTGGTAATAAATTAGGTGTGTTTTCAAGAGAAATTTCTGCTTGTTCTAAAATATAAGTCATCAATTCAATACAATCATCAGTTTCTTTAGCTTTACGTATTGCGGCATCTCCTGCGTCTCTAGCAACCGTTAAAATTGTACCTTCTACTGGTTTCATAATTGCTTTATATGCTGTTTCTACACCAGCTTTAAAGCTTTCAGCAAATTGTTGTGCATTGATTTCATCATATTCTTCTAAATTTTTACTGAATCCTCTAAATAATTGAGATAGTATTACGCCAGAATTACCTCTAGCCCCCATTAATAGACCTTTAGAATATGTTTTACCTAGTTCACCTATATGTTGTGACAAATTCTCTTCTACTGCTTCTCTACCAGATGTCATAGTCAAATTCATATTAGTTCCTGTGTCTCCATCAGGTACTGGATATACATTTAATGAATCGACTAAATCTGCATGATTTGATAAATTTTGTGCCCCTTGTATAATCATTTCGGCAAATAATTTACCATTTATTTTGCTAACCATTGCGTAATGTCCTCCTAGTTCTTCGTGCCATTATTGACGCGCACACCTTGTACAAATATATTTATTGAGTTTACTTTTACTTTTAATGTTTGTTCTAATGTATATTTCACAGTTGATTGTACATTGCTTGCAACTTCTGATATTTTTGTCCCGAAGCTAACAATTGTATACATATCAACATCAATCACTCCATTGTCTTCTCTTACAACAATGCCTTTAGAATAATTTTCATGCCCTAATATTTCGGCAATACCGTCTCTTACTTGTTGTCTAGAAGCCATGCCTACAATTCCATAACATTCTACTGCTTTACTGCCCACCACTGATGCTATTACTTCGTTTGAAATATCTATGCTACCATAATCATTTGTGATTTCTAACGTCATAAAATTGCCTCCTAAGTTTATGGTTCTGAAACGAACTGTAAATAAACAATTATTTAAAATGAGTTTAATAATAAAATACTATATTTATCCACAGTTTACAATTATACCATAATTTAGTTCTAACAAAAGTAGAACTCATATAAATCAGAAAAATTTCTCATTATATTGTTATATTTTTCTATTTATGGTATATTGTTTAGGTATGTAGTAGATACGTGTATTTATATTTATTAAAGGAGGTACTTTCATGGGCAAACAATGTTTCGTAACAGGTCGTAAAGCTTCAACTGGAAACAATCGTTCACACGCTTTAAATTCTTCTAAAAGAAGATGGAATGCTAACCTTCAAAAAGTTAGAATTCTTGTAGACGGAAAACCTAAAAAAGTTTGGGTTTCTGCACGTGCTTTAAAATCTGGTAAAGTAACTAGAGTTTAATAAATATAATGCACGAAAAAACCAATCCTTATGTGGAGGATTGGTTTTTTTATTTTCAGACGCTTTATCAAAACATAATGATAGATTTTAATCTCTACTTCGTATCATCAATATATTCCCTTCTATTAACTCCACTTCCCCATTCGAAGCTTGAATCTCATTGGAAATAGTTAACGTTGACCCCTGCTTAAGCGTCTCCCTATAAAGGTTATATTTAAAATGCTTTAATGTAATGACCGTTGGATATGTAACAGGAATAAAAGAAATATATGGGTACAACTCATTCATTTCAATATGATATTGACCTCGTTGTAAAAATTGAACTTCATTTGACTGATCAATCAATTTTATAACGATATCATTTTCTACATATTCAGGTTTCTCCAAAATTTGTAAAGCACCCAAAAAATGATCTAATCTACCACCAGTAGCACCATACACATGTATTTCTTTATATCCACTCTGCACTGCTTGGTCTATCCCTAATGCTAAATCTGTATCATCTTTTTCTGAATTATACGGGTTTATTTCAATTTGTTGTTTTATAAATGATTTTTCTTCTTGTGTAATTGAATCAAAATCGCCAACTGCAAATTGCGGTGTGATACCAGCTTCCAACAACATTAATGTACCTCTATCTATACCAATCCAATCGGCATCAACATTATCAACCAGTATATCTTTAGGTAAATTTCGATTACCACATAATAAATTGGCTTTCATTAACGTCAACCTTTCAATGTTTTAGTAACTGACTTATAATCACTTTGTTTGAAGAAGTATGACCCTGCAACTAACATATTTGCACCATGATCAATCACGGTTTGTACTGTTTTATCATTAATACCACCATCAACCTCAATATCAAAATCTATATTTAGCCTTTGTTTAACTTCAGATAGTTGATCTAGTTTATCAACTGTATCACCAATAAATGATTGTCCCCCAAAACCAGGATTTACGGTCATCACTAATATATAATCTACCATTTTGATAATAGGAACAATTGCATCTACCGGTGTTCCTGGATTTATCACCACACCAGCCTTTACATTGGCATTCTTAATTTGTTCTATCACGCGATGGATATGTGGTGTAGCTTCTACATGAACTGATATCATATCTGCACCATGTTCTGCAAATAGTTCTACATATTTTTCTGGTTCCTCAATCATTAAATGTACATCAATAGGTAATCGAGTTCCTTCTCTAACTGCATCTAAAATTGGAATACCAATTGAAATATTGGGTACAAATTGACCATCCATAACATCAAAATGTACACCATCTACGCCAGCTTCTTCTAAAGCCTTTAATTCTTGTTGTAAGTTTAAAAAATCTGCTGATAATAAAGATGGGTAAAGTTTTGCCAATTAATATCTTTCCTTTCTATTTGCAATCTCATTAAATAGTTGCACGTAATGATCATATCTAAATTGTGTTATATTACCTTGTTCTACTTCAATTTTGACATTACACTTAGGTTCATTGATATGATTACAATCTCTGAATTTACATGATTCGCCATACTCATGAATTTCCATGAAATAATTTTTGAGTTCATCTTTTTGAATATGGTCAAAATCTAATGCACTAAAGCCTGGCGTATCTGCAATAAATCCATGTGTTCTCTCAAAAAGTTCTACATGCCTAGTAGTATGACGACCGCGATTAAGCGCTTTTGAAATGTGTTGTGTTTCAATATCTAAATCGGGGAAATATTTATTCAACAATGTAGATTTCCCAACACCAGATTGCCCACTTAATACGGCTAATCCATCGCCCCATTGCGCAAAAACATGTTCGATATCATCATTGATACTGATGAATTGAGTCTTATAACCCATGTCTTCATATACATTTAATAACTGTGTCACCTTTTGTTGCATTTCAATTGAAGCTAAATCTTTTTTAGTTATAAGTATGCGTGGACGCATGTGATATGAGTGTGCGATAACTAAAAAACGATCTAGTAATTGTGTAGAAAAATCTGGTTCTACTGCACTCATTACTAAAATAAGATGATCAACATTACTTACAGGTGGTCTTTTGATTTCATTTTTTCTTTCGTGGACATGTTGAATATAACCCTCTGTTACATTTTCAACTTCAAAATCCACTACATCACCAACAATGGGCGAGAATTTATTTTTTCTAAATAGACCACGTGGTTTAGTGTCATACATTTCGCCTTCTACATCTACACGATATACGCCACTGATTGATTTTATGATGCGTCCTGTTTTCACTTAGGCACCTCTCTTATAATTACTTGTACTCTTTACATTATAGCAAAGCCTTTTTAAATTAAATATTATTTGAGTTTATTTTGGATAAAAAAATTAGTGATTGGTAAAAAAATACATTAGCTAAATATTCTATCTCAACTATTCTCATATAATGATATACAAAACACCAATGCAATCAATTAAATGATTACATTGGTGTTAAATTTGTTAGCGACACTATACTCGTTCACTTTGTTTGGTTCGCAAGACCTTTGCTCTTGCATAAGCGACACTATACTCGTTCACTTTGCATCGGTTCGCAAGACCTTTGCTCTTGCATAAGCGAAACTAAACGCGTTCACTTTGCATCGGTTCGCAAGATCTTTGCTCTTGCATAAGCGACACTATACTCGTTCACTCGTTAAGTGTCGCTAAAAATCATAGGGGATGTCTTTATCAGCAACAACCTTATCATCAACACGAACAGTAAAACCAGCCGTCTTACCTTTCTCAATTGTCATCGGTATCTTAATAGTTTTGTTTTCTTTAATCTTAAATGTCTGTGCTGCGGATGATCCTTGATCATCTTTATCTCTGATATACACTTTAACTTCCTGGCTTTCATCATCGTCACCAGTATATTGCACTTGATATGTTTCGGTATATTCTTTCGTTGCAGCTTCTTCATCTTTAGAATCGTCCTTATCTTTGTCATCTTTGTCCTCAGCCTTATCCTTAGAATCATCTTTAGACTCTTCCTTACCTTTAGACACAACAAACGATATCGTCGAACCTTCATCTACTTCTTCACCTTTTGGTGATTGACTAATAACATCATCTTTTTTAACTTTGTCATCATTTTTTTCTTCTGAAACTTCTACCTTAAAGCCTTTTGATTCCAACGCTTCTTTAGCCGTTTTAAAAGATTTATTTTCATAATCATCAACATAAACTTGTTTAATACCTAATGACTCAATTAATTCAATATTACTGTCATTAACTTTCACTTTATCTCCAGGTGAAATGTTTTGTGATTCAATTAAACCTTTAGCTACATTTTGTTTGCTATAAGCTTGTTTAACTTTACTATCTTTAATACCTAAATCTTCCAACTTACTTATGGCCTCAGATTTTGACATGCCATATAGACTTGGCATCTCAGCTAATTGTGGTCCTTTAGACATCACTATATCTACTTTACTGTTTTGCTCTAATCGCTCACCTTGTTCAGGCTTCGTTTTTATAATTTTATTTTCAGGGTATTTATCACTGTACTCACGAGTGGTTTTACCCATTTGTAATTTGTTTTCTTTCAAAATATGTTCGGCTTCTTTTTCAGTTTTCCCTGTTAAATCTGGCGTTTCTAAATATTTATTACCAAACATGCCCATAGCCATAAAGCCGAATAAACCAAATAACAATAAAACAATAATTAAGGTATATAAAAATTTCTTCTTCTTAGAACGTTTCTTTCTAGGCACTGCGTAGATATGTTCTTCACTGGATTGAAATTGTTGTTGATTGACAATAGGAATTTGCATTGTCTCACTAATACTTTTACCTTTGTCTTCTTCGCGTGTCTGGTTTGCAATTTCTGATTTATTTATCGGTACTGTTTTAGTATTAGTGATAGAAGATTGGTATCTGTCTTCTGATACACGTTCATCTGACATAACAGTTTCTAAATCATTTTGCATTTCTCTTACTGATTGGTAACGCTCCATCTTGTCTTTTTCAGTTGCTTTCAATACAACGTTGCTCAAAGCTTGACGAATATCTGAACGTTCATCAGTTACATTAGGCATAGGATCTTGAATATGCTTTATTGCAATACTGACAGCAGTTTCTCCAGAAAATGGTGGTTTACCAATAAGCATTTCATATAATACAACACCCATTGAATAAATATCTGTGCCATTATCTGTAATATCTCCACGTGCTTGTTCTGGGGACAGATATTGGACAGTACCCAATACATGATTTGTTTCTGTCATTGTTGTTTCACTTAAAGCTTTAGCTATACCAAAATCCAATATTTTTAATGTTTGATTTTTATCCACTAAAATATTTTGTGGCTTAATATCTCTATGCACAATTTTTGTATCGTGGGCGTGTTTAATACCATTGATAATTTGATTTATAAAATTCAATATTATATCAACATCTAAAGGATGATTTTTTTGAATGAATTCCGATAATGTCAAACCTTCAATATATTCCATAACTAAATAGAAGTTTTCATCATCTTCTGTTACATCAAAAACGTTAACAATATTATTGTGAGATAGTTGTGTTAAATTATGTACTTCTCGTTCAAACCTTTTAATTGCTTCATCTTTTTCACCTGATGGAATTCTAATAGCTTTAATTGCGACACTTCGCTTTAGAATCGAGTCTTCAGCTAGATAGACTCTACTCATTCCACCGCCACCAAGTTGTTTGGTTACTTTGTAACGTTCATTAATTATTTTGCCTATCATACTTTATCACCTTCAACCTCAGCCAAAACTAAACTTACATTATCGTTTGTACCTTCCGTTAATGCAAGTTCAATCAAATATTGACCTTGTGTTTCTAATTCGTTGTCTTGAAGCAACGCTTCTTGTATTTTATGATTACGCACAAAGTCTGTTAAACCATCAGAATTCAACATGAGATAGTCATAAAACTTTGTCTTTTTTACAAAAATGTCTGGTGTCACCAATCTATCTGTTCCCATTACTTTTGTAATGATATTACGTTGTGGGTGCGTATATGCTTCTTCAGCAGTGATTTGGCCAATCATAACAAGGTGATTCACAAAAGAATGATCATTTGTAATTTGCTCAATCTCTCTACTATTTACTAAGTAAGCACGTGAATCTCCAATATTTGCAACGACCACATAGTTATCAAATACTAAAGCACAAACACAAGTTGTACCCATACCTTGATACTCTGGGTTTTCTACTGATTTGTCATAAAGTTCTCGATTAATAGCTTTTAAGGTTGTCTTCAACCAAGTTTCAGCTTGATCTGCCTCGATTAAATTTTCTTCTTCAAATCGTTGCTGTAACTCTTTGGTTACGAACTGACTAGCTACTTCACCTGCTAAATGACCCCCCATGCCATCACAAAGCACTAATAATTGTTGTTCTGTACGATTGTAAAAAACGCCACCAGCATCTTCGTTTTTATCACGATATTGTCCTGTGTCAGTAAAAAATTGTGCATTTAGCATGTCTCTACCTCGTTTCTACTTTTCGTTCCTTAGCTCTTAGTTGCCCACATGCAGCATCGATATCTGCACCTTGTTCACGTCTAATTGTTGCATTTATACCTAGTCGTTTTAACTCTTTTTCGAATTTAAAGATATCTTCTTTTGGAGTCTTAACATAATTTCTTTCTGGCACGTGATTTACAGGAATTAAGTTAACATGGCAATTTAATTTTTGTATCAAATGCGCAAGTTCCCTAGCATGTTCTACTTGGTCGTTAACACCACCAAATAAACCATACTCAAAAGTAATACGTCTATTTGTTTTTTCTTGATAATAATTGATTGCTTCCATTAACTTTTCAACGTTATAAGCTCTGTTAATAGGCATTAATCGTGAACGAACTTCATCGTTCGCACCATGCAAACTAACTGCAAAGTTAATTTGAATATCTTCATCAGCAAAATCATAAATACGTGGAATAATGCCTGAAGTAGAAACTGTAATATGACGCGCACCAATATTTAGTCCATTATCATCATTAACAATTTTCAAGAAATCCATCATTTCATCATAATTTTCAAATGGTTCACCAATGCCCATAATTACAATTTGAGATACACGTTCTTCAGTTTCGTCTAATGCCTTTTGTACCGTTAATACTTGTGAAACAATTTCGCCCGCTTCTAAGTTACGTTTTAATCCACCTAACGTAGAAGCACAAAAAGTACAACCAATACGACAACCAACCTGTGTTGTTACACATACTGAATTACCATATTCATGTCTCATCAATACCGTTTCGATTGTGTAACCATCTTGTAGCTCAAAAAGGAACTTGATTGTACCATCTTTACTTTCTTGTTTAACTACTGTTGTCATCGTAGTCATAGTAAAACTGTCTTTTAAAACTTCTCTTAATTCTTTTGATAAATTTAACATTTCATCAATACTGTCTACACGTTTTTCATATAACCATTCAAAAATTTGTTTTGCTCTGAATTTTTGTTGGCCATTATTAACTAACCATTCTTGCATCTCGTCGTATCTCAGTGAAAAAATTGATTGCTTTTCAAAATCGGGAAGAAATTTATTCTTTTTTTTCTTTTCTGTAGTTATCATTTAGTAAGTTTCCTTTCTTTTTATCCTAGTAATGAAAAAGCCATCAGAGTTGAAATCTTGAGGTAACACTTGCATTGTCTTCACTTTTTCGCCAGTTATTGGATGTTCAAAAGCATCAAATTCAAAATCTTTATTCGCTTTTAAGAACGTGTATATTACATTTTCATTTTCCATTTGTTCAATCGTACAAGTTGAATAAATAATTGTGCCGCCTGGTTTTACGCTATCTTTCACATTATTTAAAATTTCTAATTGAATTTCAACTAATGATTGAATAGAATGTTGTGATTGTTCATATTTAATTTCAGGTTTATGTCTTAATACACCTAAGCCGCTACATGGTGCGTCAACTAAAATCTTATCATACACTTTATCATATTTTTCAGTTGCATCGTGTTCAAAAGCAGAAATGTTAGATAAACGTAATTTTTTAATATTGAAATCAATTAAATCAATTTTATGTTCGTGGATATCAGTCGCGTCAACATGACCTGTACCGTTTAATATTTCAGCTATATGGCAAGCTTTGCCACCTGGTGCACTACATGCGTCGAGTACTTTGTCACCTTCTGTTAATGACATAATTTCGCCAACGAACATCGAGCTTTTATCTTGGATAGACACCAGCCCATCTTTAAATAATCTTGATTCAATAATTGGCTTACCACTAATATGCAAGCAAGTATCAATTTCTTTATCTAGTTCTACTATATAATCATCATCTGTTAATCTTCTAATTGCTTCATCAACAGTAATTCTTGTTAGATTAACACGAACAGTTGTTGACACTTTATCTAAGAAAGATTGTGCAATCTCTTCTGTCTTTTCTAAGCCGAAATGTGTAACCCAATGATCGACTAACCATTTAGGTAAGCTATATTCAATAGCAATTCTCTTCTTATCATCTGTAATTTCCGTAAAGTCTGGTAACTCACTGCGCATCATATTTCTTAAAATACCGTTAACTACGTTTCCATTATGTGGTCCACCTTTATATTTAGCTATTTCCACTGCTTCATGGATGATAGCATGTTCAGGTATTTTATCTAAGTACGCGTATTGGTAAATACTCATCCAAAGTAATTGTCTTACCCAACCTTTAAGTTTTGTCTGTACAAATGGTTTTAAGAAATAATCTAATGTATATTTTCTTTTCAACGTGCCATATACAAGTTCTGTAAACAAACTTTTGTCTGCTCTGTTTAATTCATTATTTGATAATACTTCGTTAATAATAATATTACTGTAAGCTTTATCATTTATAATATCTTGGATTGTTTCAAATGCTAATAACCTTACATTTGTATCTATTGTCATGATAGTACCTTCCCAACAAGCGCAGTTTGTACTCCGCTTAAATAGTTTGCAGTTAACATACGTTTTTTACCTGCAACTTGTATATCTGTTAATGCAATAGCATCATCAGAACCTGTAGCAACAATAATTGCTTTTTTCGTTGTTTCTATAATTGTTCCAGGTTCACCTGTTTTACCTTGCTCAATTCGACTAGCATATACTTTTAAGTTACCATCGTCCATTTTTGTATATGCGACTGGCCAGGGTGAAAGACCTCTTATATGATTGTATATTGCTTCGGCTGATTGCGACCAATCTATTTTTTCTTGATCACGACTAATGTTTGATGCAAATGTTGCTTCGGCTTCATTTTGTTCTATACGTTGATTTGTACCATTTATTATTGAAGGTAACGTCTCTTTTAATAAGTCTGCACCTAAGAAACTTAATTTATCATGCATTGATTCAACATTATCTTGATCTTCTATTGCAATTGCACGCTGAGAGATAATATCTCCTGCATCTAATTTTTTAACCATATACATAATAGAAATCCCTGTTTCTTTCTGACCATCTATAATCGCTTGGTGTATTGGTGCTCCACCTCTGTATTTCGGCAATAATGACGCATGTACATTGATTGCGCCTAATTTAGGAGCATTTAATAATGATTCTGGTAAAATTTGTCCGAAAGCTGCGGTGACAATTAAATCTGCATCTAATGAAATAAGTTTCTCTAAATCTTCTGATTGAGCTAATTTTTCTGGTTGGTATACTGGTAAGCCATGTTTCACTGCCACTTCTTTAACTGGCGGTGGTGTTAATGTTCTCTTTCTACCTACTGGTCTATCTGGTTGTGTTACAACAGCAATCACATTATGTTCAGCAATTAACATTTCTAATACTTTTGTTGAAAAATCAGGTGTTCCCATAAAGATAATTTTACTCATTGTCAAAATACGCCTCCATCTCAGCTTCGTCTAAAATACGCTCTGCACGTTCTGTAAATAATATGCCATTAAAATGATCAATCATATGTAAAATCATTCTAGCAATATCATCATATGCTGTCATTTCTACTTCATTACCATGTTTATCATTACTTTTAACCACAATCATTTTACTTCTAGTTACTTCACCGAATACATTTGGCACACTAATGGAACCTTCTAAATCTGTCACTTTTTCATCAGATTCATTGACTAATTGAGGATTAATCAGTTGTAACAAACCGTCTATTTCCATATCTATAATAGCTACTTTTTGTTCAATACCTATTTGCGGCGCACAAATTGCAGATGCTTCAACATCATACATCGTATCTTCTAAATCTAATAATAGTTGCTCTAATCGTTTATCAAATTGAGTTACGCTTGGTATCGTCTTTTTAAGTATTGGGTGTTTGCTTGTTACAAGCTGCTTAATTGTCATAATTATATCTCCTCATAAAAATTCATCATATCATTATAACTTATTTTAATAGAAATTGCATCATACATTCAAATTTAAGATTATAGTATATCTCATATATATGTATTGGTTTATCCCTTTCCAATGCGCGCATTAAGTTATTTTGTTACTATTATTTTCAATATAAAAAAATGATTTTATCACAATTTGATAAAATCATCTCTTAAAAACTGATTCATTTTCATATTATCTTTATATATATTAAAGATTAATATTAGATAGACAAACGATAAATTTGATTACCAAATTCATCAAAATTCTTTTCATCTAGCCATTTTTCATATTGTTGTTTAAACTTCGGCCATTCGCTATCAATGATGGACAACCAACAAGTGTCTCGATTGCGTCCTTTATAAACTTTATGATTTCGAAAGATACCTTCATATTTAAAACCTAAACGTTTTGCAGCTTTGATAGAAGGTTCATTATGTGCGTCGCATTTCCATTCATATCTTCTATAGCCTAACGTTTCGAAGATATAATTAGCCAATAAAAATTGAACTTCAGTCGCGATACGTGTTCGTTTTAAAATATTGGCATAATGAATATGCCCAACTTCAATGGAACCATTTGACTGATCAATTCTAAGCAAAGCAACCATACCCATTGCTTGTTCTGTTTGGCTATCAACAATCGCAAAAAAATATGGATCTTTGGATTCAACTTTTCTATTTAAGTATACTTTAAACGCTTCTATATCTTGAGGTTGTTCATCAGGTAAATAAGTCCAATTAGGCAAATCCTCAACTGTTCCAAAATGGGCATATAAGCCTTCGCTATGTTTTGGTTTCAACTTTTCTAAGCGACAATATCGACCTTCTATTAATGTTACATTCGGTAAATTGGGCGCTCGAAAATCTTCTAGTTTATCACCAATAGGTTGATTAAATTCGTTGTATTTCATAAGCATTTACCCCTTTGATTTAGTATATTCTCAAATAGTTATGTATACTAATATCCTATTTAGAACTACTCATATTGTTTATTTAAACATTTCCTCTGAAGTTGTATTAAAAAATTCTGCTAATATTTGCGCGTCTTGATGATTTAATTTCACTTTTTTCTCTTCTATTAATTCAATCATTTCTGGACTAAGTGACGTATTATATAAAGATGTAATGCGATTTGATAATTCTACTATGCTTAAGCCAACCGCTTCTCTATTACTAAGCAAACTCATAGGCACAACTCCTTAATCATCAATTTTAAAAAGCAACTTCAACACCGGATAATAAACTTTATTTCATTTTATGCTACAAGCTTATTTCAAATTGTCAGCAATTTAAGTAGGACTCCTTACTCCTTAATATACCTTCATTCAATATTAAATGCAAAGTTAAATTTGATTATTTTTTTGTAAATATTATTAAATTATATATTTCTTACGTTTTTATAAGTATTTTAATATTATAGTTTGAGTTATACAAAAACGAGTGGCATAAGTTTATTTTGTCCTAATTAGCTACTCGTTCAATTGATTATTTCATATAAACATTAGATGATTATTCTGATTTTCATAAAATTAAATCGTCTGAGATTATCTAGTCTATTTTATATAACCTGCCTTTTTTGCCCTTATAAGCGCCCGCCTATTCATCTGAACGAGTACTTAATTTCACTTAAAATTTTTCGTTTTTATTATTACATTGGTTATTAGATTAAAATGTAGCCACTAGTATATTCAGATAAATTGGAACAATAAAACTTTTATCTATAATTGTGAAACTTTGCGTAACTTTTCGTTTTTCTGTTTATCTAAAATATGTAACTTCGATATTAGATTTTGGCGCCTAATAGAGAACCCTATACTTATTATAACCTGTTCTATCTAAAGTTTATTCAACGTATTTAATAAATTCCATTTTATTAATCATCTGATTAAGTTTCAAAAATTATATCGATTAGGTCTTTGTAACAAATAAATTAAGTATAAAGATGTAAACATTTATGATGAAAAAATAAATTTTAATTATTTCTTTTATATCTTCACATTTTTTATTGATAATCAATATCAATTAGTTCATAATTAATTTAAATAATTATAAGGAATGATTTAATGAAAAAAATACTTTTTTTAATATTTTCTTTACTATTAATCTCAGTTGCTTGCGATCAGGAAAATAAAGAAAATAAAGAAACCAAAACGTTTCAAACTAAATCTGGAGAAAAAATTAAAATACCTAAAAACCCAAAAAGAATTGTAGTCCTAACTTCAAATTACGGTAACTTTAAAGATTTAGGCAATAAACCTGTCGGAGTTAATGCAGACTTTCCAAAATCAAAATATATAAATGAAAAAGGTGCTAAACGTGTAGGTTCAGAAGATGTAGAAAGCGTTGCAAAATTAAAACCCGATTTAATTATAACTTATGATGTTAATTCAAAAATTAAAAAATATCAAAAAATAGCGCCAACAATTCCTATAAAGTATAATGATTATTCATACAAAGAAATGCATCTTGCAATTGGAAAAATTTTAAATAAAGAACAGAAAGCTAAAAACCAAATTAAAGATTTAGAAAATCAATTACACCAAGATGGTCAAGATATAAAAAAGAACATTGGTAAAAATAAAACATTCACCGTAATGGAAATACAACCAAAGCAACTTTCAATATTTGGCGAAAATTTCGGTAGAGGGACCCCCATTATATATCAAGAATATAAGTTTTCATTTCCTAAAAATGCAAAAGAACAGTTATCTGAAAATGGTTTTAAAAAAATAGCATATGAAAAATATAATAACTACGCAGCTGATTACGTACTAATTCCAACAAAAGATGGCAAACCTATAAAAGACAGTTTCACTAATTCGTCACTTTGGAAAAATCAATCAGCATATAAGAATGAAAATATCTACTATTATCCTAAAAATGAAGCGACATATTCAAATCCATCTTCATTGAAAAAATTATCAACTCATTTCAAAAATATTCTAATAAGAAAGTCTACCTAAAATAGACGATTTCAAAACTTAGACAAACCCTACGCTTAATTTGGACTGACCCCAAATAGGGGGAATGAAATAAAAGGCTGTACACTTTTAACGGTTGGTGAGTAAAATCATCAATCGTTATTTTTTATATTTGAATACAAAAAAGCACAAATTAGCACGGTATCCATGTAAATTTTTGCTAAATCCTCTATATCTCATTCATCTTATACTACGATGTAATTTTACATCGATTTTATGTAATAAATAATTATTAGGAACCAATTCATAGATAGGGGTTATTTCATATTGCTTTCTTTTATCAATTGATTTATTCAACATAATAAACATCACCACTGTTTAAATTATATATTATACTATTTACATATAAAATTAGCAGTGATTTGAGCCGACTCCTGTGGGAAGAGTACTTGCCCAAGACTACAGGCTAAGGCAGTGCTCGCGAAAAGCTTGTACAAAAAACTGCCAACAAAGTCAGATACTTTGTCGACAGTAAAAACGCAACTCCTAAACAGTGTTGCGTGTAGTTGTATTACCATAAAAAAATATATTAAATGCTTTTTATTTTTTAAACTTTAATTAACATTTTTAAACCTATGTATGTACCTACGCACAACTCTTACTATCATAGAAATAGTTGGAAAAACCATGGCTAACAATATCCAATAATAAATATCAACAAAGGTATTTTCCCATTCTAAAGGGATTAAGATACCACATATTAAATATAGTATCAAAATAACAAAATTTATTAAAACACATAATAGTAAATGACTGAACTTCGAGACACCTTTATAATTAAAAGTGTTTTTCCAATATCTTAAATACATTTTTTCTCCTTTATATTAAATAAATTCTATAGTTATTTAATTAAAAACCACTCTAAACACAAGTGTGGACTTAGAAAGTATGTCTGGATGTACGCCTTATGGACATGTATTAGACCTATTCTATCTAACAGCACCCTAAGGTATACCACATAATATTATTATATTAGATATACTTAGTAAACTATAATTAATATAAAAAAGTTACGTCACATACTTTCAGACATACACATACTGATTTGTTAGAAGAAATGGAAGTTTTGTTAAAAGCTATTATGAAAAAAGTGGGACATATAATCGAAAAACTACTACCACTATATACACCCCTACAACAGAAAAATAGACAAACAGTCAACCGAGAAATTAGAAATATCCCAAGTTGAACTACCTGCCCTTTTTCTGCCCTTAATTAAGTTTCAGTAACCTCATAAAGCTTTAAAAACACTACTATTAAGCACGTATACTACCAATTTACATCATCATTTGGGGGTTTATGTCTATCTTTAAAGATAATTTTTCTTTTAAGTATTGATCATGATAATAATCGTCTAAGTATTTTAGTGCCTCATGTAATGCGGGTTCACTTTTATATTTCACTAAAATTTGAAAACGGTATTCATTGTTAATACGAGATAAAGCTGCCGGCGATGGACCGAGTACTAATGCTTTATCCGTTAAATGTTGTAACAAAATTTTATGAATATGTTTCGATGCTTCCATAACTTTTTTCATTTCTTTATGTGCAACCGTAAAGTTAATTAAAAAGAAATAGGGTGGATATTTCCCCATTTTACGGTAATTCATTTCCTTATTAAAAAAGGCTGTATAATCGTTAGCTTGAACATCTTTAATAGCATAATGTTCTGGATTATATGTCTGGATGATAACTTGCCCTTCTTTTTCATGTCTACCAGCTCGACCAGAAACTTGGGTTAATAATTGATACGTTCTTTCACTAGCTCTAAAATCCGGAAGATTTAACATGGTATCAGCATTTAAAACGCCCACTAATGTAATATTTGGAAAATCTAAACCTTTAGCAATCATTTGAGTACCAAGCAAAATATCTCCTTTACCTGCTCCAAAATCATCTAAAAGTTTTTCATGTGCGCCTTTTCTTGTAGTTGTATCCACATCCATACGTATAATACGGGCTTCTTGGAAGGCTTCTTGTAATAACTCTTCAACTCGTTGGGTGCCTGTACCCACTTGTCTAATATGCTCACTTTCACAGTTCGGACATTTATTGGGTGGAACTTCTTGATGTCCACAATAATGACATTTAAGTTGATCTGTCGATTTATGATAGGTAAGTGAAATATCACAGTTTGGACATTGTGGCACATGACCACAATCCCTACATAACATAAATGAAGCATATCCCCTTCGATTTAGGAATAGTACGATTTGTTCGTTTCTATCTAATCTTTGTTGTATAGATTTGCGTAATTGCTCAGAAAACATCGAACGATTACCTGAACTAAGTTCAGTTCTCATATCTACTATTTCAATTTCTGGCAATGCTTGCTGATTGACCCTATTTGGTAATGACAACAATTCATAAACGCCTTTTTCTGCTCGTGCATAAGTTTCAAGACTTGGTGTTGCACTCCCTAAAATCAAAGGACATTTATGATACTGACTTCGCCATTGGGCTATATCTCTGGCATGGTACCTAGGATAATCTTCTTGTTTATATGAAGACTCATGTTCTTCATCAATTATAATCATCCCTAAATTTTTAAACGGAGCGAAAACACTTGATCGCGCTCCTACACTTACGCTCGCTTTACCATCCCTAATTTTCTGCCATTCGTCATAGCGTTCACCCTTGGACAGACCAGAATGCAATACTGCTACTTCATCGCCGAATCTCCTTTTAAACCTTAAAACCATTTGAGGGGTCAAAGCAATTTCTGGTACTAACATCATTGCTTGTCTTCCTAATTTCAATACTTCTTCAATCGTTTGTAAATAAACTTCTGTCTTACCAGACCCAGTGACACCATGAAGCAAATAAGTTCGTTGTTGACGTGCTCGAATATTTTCTAGTATAGAGTCATATGCCGCTTGTTGATCATCAGTAAGTTGTTGTTTTTGATCTTGTTCAAAAACACGTGTTTCAAAGGGGTCACGTTCAACAATAGCATCATACTTTTCTACAAAACCTTTACGCATTAAAGTATCAATACTTGATTTAGAAAAGCCCATTTCTTCTAAATCTTTTAATAGTACCGTATGATGACGCTCGTCTAATAAATAAGCATAGAGCTCGTACTGTTTTTTTGATTTTTCCAAAGAACCTAAGACGCTATCATAGTCGAAACCCTCTATAATGCTTACAGCACGTTGTTTCTTTTTACTAACATTTTGAGATAAAAGTGTCATTTCAGATACTATACCTTGCTTTAACAATGGTACTATTTGGCCTAAGTCATCATTATATTGAGCCTCTTTATATAGATATTGACCTTCTTTGTCAAACTTAACTTTAAGAGCTTCTGGAACTGCGTCTACATCTTCAATTAAAAAAACTTTTGTATATTTCGCCTTAATAGCGCTTGGCAACATTACTTCTAACATTGAAATTCGTTTTGTAACGAAGTAATTATTATACCACTCAGTTAATTGGATAAGCTCTTCTGTTAATTCTGGTTTGATATCTTGAATCTCTTTAATTTCCTTTAATTTTGCGGTATCTATATTGCCATCGGGTTTATCCGTGACTTTCATAACATAACCTTGAATGGTTCTCGGCCCAAATGGAACAATAACTCGCATACCTACTTGAATCATTGATTGTAGTCTTAGAGGAATTATATAGTCAAATGTAAAATCAACGCTCTTTGAAGGTATATCAACAATTACCTTAGCTATCATATTATTGCCACCTTGTTTCTAAACTATTCAGTATATGCTCCGCTAATTCGACCTTTTTATGTTTTCCTAACGCTTCTGTATCACCAGTTTTATAGTACATTGTGTAGTCATTATCATCTGAACTAAACCCAATCGTTCTGTCCCCTACATTATTTGCAATTACTACATCAGCATTTTTATTTTTTAGTTTCTTTTGAGCATATTCTGCTATATTTTGTGTTTCTGCTGCAAATCCCACTAAAAATTGATGTGTTTTGTGCTCACCTAAATACTTTAAGATATCAGGCGTACGTTTAAATGAAACTGACAATGTGCCTTCTTGTTTTTTCAGTTTATGTTCAAGTGTATCTACAGGTGCATAGTCTGATACTGCTGCTGCTTTAAACACAATATCTTGATTTTCAAAACGGGTTTTAACTGCATGAAACATATCTTCCGCACTTTGAATTTGGACTACTTCTACATTAGCTGGTGGTGTTAAATGAGTTGGCCCTGTAACGAGTGTAACTATAGCGCCACGTTTTGTTAGTGATTCTGCTAAAGCATAACCGATTTTACCTGAAGCACGATTAGATAAATAGCGCACGGGATCTAATTCTTCGACAGTAGGACCAGCAGTAACAAGTGCACGTTTTCCTTCAAAATGACTATTTTTATAAATCGCGTTTTGAGTCGTTTCATTAAAATATTGATTCAATCGTTCTACAATTTGTAAAGGTTCTTCCATTCTACCTTTTGCTACATAGCCACATGCCAAAAAGCCTTCGCCGGGTTCAAGAAAATAATATCCATCTGAACTCAAAGTAGCTAAATTTTGTTGTGTTCTAGGATTTTCATACATATGCACATTCATAGCAGGTGCAATGAACTTTGGTGTTTCAGTAGCTAACAATGTAGAGGTTACCATGTCATCAGCAATGCCATTAGCTAATTTTGCAATTGTATTTGCAGTAGCTGGAGCAACAACAATGGCATCCGCCCAATCGCCTAGCGCAACATGTTGTATTTCTTCTGGATTCTGCTCTTTAAAAGTACTTGTGTAAACTGGATTTCTACCAATTGCTTGAAAAGCTAGTGGCGTAACAAATTCTTGAGCATGATCAGTAAGCATTACTCTTACATCATAATTTGCTTGTGTTAATTTACTAGTTAAATCGATCGCTTTATATGCCGCAATACCACCTGTAACAGCGAGTAATATTCGTTTCATATTATTGTCATTCTCCTTCAAATGAATTAAATAAGACTTTTCAAGTCAACATTTTATGTGAAAGCCCAAATTTAAATTTAATGTTTAAGCTTTTAAGAATACTTTAATTACTCATCATTATACACAAATTAGTAACTAAATTAAAAAAGGGCGAGACGGAAACCTTATTTTCTATAATTATTTCATTGTCCCACTCCGAAAAAGGATAACTCGTAGTTAAAAGTTTTAGCTAAATTATTCCTCAGTCTAAGTTTCACTGATTCAACAAGTAGATTACATACACTAAATCTTTAGCGTAAGCGTGGTGCTCTTTATTTAGAATATAGAACTTTATCGTTAAAGAGCCCGAGACATTTGTTTATGTCTCAGGCTCACTTTAAAAATTCCATTTTCAAAACGCATATGTTCTATACTTGTATTTCAAGTTCATTATTTTTTAGAAAGATTTTAAAAATAGTTCGTCAGGAAAAACTTCACCGTCAGCAATTTCTTCTAAGGCTTTACCCACAGGTTTTTTTGAAATATATTTATTTAACAATGCAGTTTCAGGCTTTTCATCCAATTCACGTGCACGTTTTGCAGCAGTAGTTGCTACTAAGTATTTTGAGTTTATTTTATCTGTTAATTGGTTTAATGGTGGTTGTAACATTATTTTTTTGCCTCCAGTATCATTTTTCTATATTTTGCTTCAATACGTTCCCTCTTCAAGTGTTCAGCTTCTACTATTGATTGAATACGTTGTTTCGCTAAGTCTACTTCATCATTAACAACAACATAGTCATACAAATTCATCATTTCAACTTCTCGACGCGCTTCATGCACTCGGCTTTGAATCTTCTCACTGGATTCTGTTCCACGACCCACAAGTCGTTCACGCAAATGATCTAAACTTGGTGGCGCAAGAAAAATAAATAGTGCATCTGGGAATTTTTTGCGCACTTGTTTAGCACCTTCTACTTCAATTTCTAAAAACACATCATTACCTTGATCCATTGTGTCTTTAACATATTGTACAGGTGTACCATAATAATTCCCCACAAACTCAGCATATTCTATAAATTGATCTTGTTTAATCAATTCTTCAAATTCTGATTTTGCTTTGAAGAAATAATCAACACCATCGACTTCACCTTCACGCTTGTCACGTGTTGTCATCGAAATAGAATACTTATAAGATGTGGACGGGTCATCAAATATTTTTTTTCTAACTGTACCTTTTCCAACGCCAGAAGGTCCAGATAGTACAATCAACAAACCTTTCTCATTTTCCATGACTTACTACCTCTCTAAACTGTTCTACTATTATTAGACAATGATACCACAATCTCTAATTAGTTGTATAGCATAGCAAAGGACAAACTTTGACCATGAAGATTTCTTATTGCCATGTTACAATATGATGAATGACTAAAAATAAGGTGGCTGATAGTAATGGCATATGATGGTTTATTCACTAGAAAAATAGTGGAATCTCTTCAATTTCTAGTAGATGGAAGAATTCATAAAATAAATCAACCCGAAAACGACACGATGTTAGTCGTTATCCGACAAAATCGTAAAAATCATCAGCTTCTACTTTCTATCCATCCTAGTTTTACTAGAATGCATTTAACAAATAAAAAATATGATAATCCATTTGACCCACCAATGTTTGCCCGTGTTTTTCGTAAACACATCGAAGGTGGTATTGTTAAAGCAGTAAGACAAATTGGTAATGATAGACGTGTAGAAATAGATGTTCAAAGTAAGGACGAAATCGGTGATACGATTTACCGTACAATCATTTTAGAAATTATGGGCAAACACAGTAATTTAATATTAGTAGATGACAATCGTAAAATTATTGAAGGGTTTAAGCATTTAACACCAAACACTAATCAATATCGTACAGTTATGCCCGGCTTTCAATATGAAGCACCTCCAACTCAAAATAAAATTAATCCTTTTGAAATTTCTGGAGTCGAAGCGTTAAAATATATCGATTTTAATAGCGGAAAAATTGCACGACAATTACTCAATCATTTCGAAGGTTTTAGTCCTCTCATTACAAATGAGATTGCAAACCGTAGACAATTTATGACGACACAAACTTTACCGGAAGCTTTTGATGAAGTACTCGAGGAAATTCAAGGTGAGCCCACGCCTGTTTTCCATAAAAATCATGAATCTGGAAAAGAAGATTTCTATTTCATGAAATTAGACCAGTTCTATGATGACGTAGTACTTTACGACTCACTTCATGATTTATTAGATCGTTATTATGATGCGCGTGGAGAAAGAGAACGTGTTAAACAGCGTGCCAACGACTTAGTAAAATTTGTTCAACAACAACTTCACAAGTCACAAAACAAATTAAGTAAGTTAATAGACGAACTTGAAGGTACCAAAGAAAAAGAACAACAACAATTATTTGGTGAACTTATAACTGCTAATATCTATCGTATTAAGCAAGGTGATGAATCGCTTACTGCGCTTAATTATTATAATGGCGAAGAAGTGACGATACCACTTAATCCAACAAAATCACCTGCTGTTAATGCACAAAATTATTATAAAAAGTATAATAAATTAAAAACGCGTGAACATGAATTACAACATCAAATTCAATTAACTAAAGAAAACATTGACTACTTTGAAAGTATCGAGCAACAACTTACACATATTTCTGTCGATGAAATTGATGATATTCGTGACGAGTTAGCTGATCAAGGGTTTATGAAGCAGCGTAAACAAAGCAAGAAGAAAAAGAAACAGACGATGCAAATCCAAGCATATACATCTACAGATGGCGATACAATCTTGGTTGGTAAAAACAATAAGCAAAACGATTATTTAACTAATAAACAAGCTAAAAAACATCATCTTTGGTTCCATACTAAAGATATCCCTGGTTCACACGTTGTCATTCTAAGCGATGAGCCAAGTGAAGAAACAATTAAAGAAGCTGCAATGTTATCAGCATATTTTTCAAAAGCTGGTAGTTCTGCACAGGTGCCAGTTGATTACACTGAAATCAAACATGTTCACAAACCCTCAGGGGCTAAACCTGGTTTCGTAACATACGACAATCAAAAAACACTTTATGCTACTCCAGACTATGATTACATTCAACAATTAAAAGTCAAATAGCATAATGAGGCTGGGACATAAATCTCCATTCTTAAAATAAAGGACTAATCCGTTTTTAAAAAAAACGAATTAGCCCCAGACTGTCGACAAAGTCTACGACTTTGTTGGCAGTTTTTTTGTGCACGCTTTCCGCGGGCACTGCCTTAGCCTGTAGTCTTCGGCTAGCGCTCTTCCCGCAGGAGTCGGCCCAAATCACTGCCAATATTATCCAAAAATATTATAATATATATAAATTAAACAGTGGTGGCATTTATTATGTTGAATAAATCAATTGATAAAGACTGCTAAGCTAAATTAACGAGGTACCTTTTATATAAAGATTATAATATGCTTCAACTTACACTACCAATGGAAACTTCAGTTCTTACTCCCACAAATGATATGTCATAACATGTTAATGAAATAGTTGAAACAATCCCTGAAAACGAATTCAAATATCATCGCGATGCTACATCATATCATCCGAATGATGTGGCTATCACAAAATCAAACACCTTCTTATAAGACTATTAATCGTTTTATAATAAATCCTAAAGTAGATGTCCTATTAAAATCTTTTTCCATTCAATTTCACAGTCAATGTCTGAAACAAAATCTTATAGATGATAAGACTATTTTTATAAAATCATTTATTCACTTCTGTTTATGATTATTTGCTTTCTGGCAGTGCCAATTGGAAATTCACACCAAATTTGTCTTGTATCCACGCAAATTCTCTAAATGGCGGCATTTCTGTTTTAGGCATTAAAATTGCACCGCCACTTTTCAATTTATTAAATAATCTTTCCATTTCAATTGGGTTATCAACAGTTACATATAAAGACATTGCTGGATTCATTTCAATATCTACACCATTCATGTTGTCAATTGCCATAAATACTTGATCTTTCAACCTAAAAATTGCATGTTGCACTGCCCCAGTTGGCTCATTATCACTTTCACTATAACGGACCAATGCTAATATTTCAGCATCTTCAAAAGTATTTACATATAAATTTATTGCTTCTTCTGCGTTACCGTTAAACATTAAAAATGTCGTAATTTTTGGTATTGCCATTATTTTACCTCCTAAATGCTTCTTATCATTAGCATAAAGGATATTTCATAAAAAATCGACAAAGCAATATAGAAATCAAAAAATCAAACATTATTTCACTCTAATATAAGTAAAATAATATGATAAGATATCTAAAAATTAATAATATTTAAGATAAATTGATGAAGCCATTTCCTAGCACATCTCGTACATCATGAATGACTAAAAAGGCATTTTCATCTTCTTCATTCACCAATTTCTTCACTCTTGTTACTTGTGATTGAGGAACAACGACATATAACATACTCGTTTCATGCTTACCATAGCCACCTTTACCATTCAATAAAGTTGATCCTCTACCCGTAAAACTATTAATTCTATCACTAATAATTTCATTTTTACTAGAAATAACAGTAACTGCTTTTTTAGGATTGAACCCTTCAATGATAAATGAGGTTGCTCTCTCTGTAACAAATAGCATTATTATAGTAAATAACACATTGGTAAGCGGTAATACAAAAAGAAAAGATAAGACAACTAGGCCATCTAATACGAAAATAGCTTGTGCCGTTTTTATATCAAAATATTTATTTAACATCTTTGCAATAACAGATGTTCCGCCAATGACACCGCCTGCAGCAATAACTAGTCCAATACCAACACCGACTAAAACACCACCGAATGTTGCATTTATAACAAAATTATCTATGCCTGTATTAAAAGTTTTTGTTAAATCTAAAAAAATAGAGATGGCTGTATTCGCTATAAATGTATAAATTGCAGTACGTGTACTTAAAAATTTCCAACCAACAATGATAACGATTGTGTTAATAATCAATGATGTTAGTGCAGGTGACCATCCAAATGCATATTTTAATGCTAACGATATACCGACTGTTCCACCATCACCTAAATTAGATCCTAATATAAAACAGTTTACGGCTAGCGCACTTACAAAAGCCCCTAATATACATATAATGATATTTTTTGTATGGTCTTTCAACAACTGTTCTACCATTTTCATATAAGTCCCCCTCTTTTTAAAATAACTTTTCATAAATAACAAAATGCTTTATAAATTAATTTAAAATTATTGTGCATCAATCTTCAAAAGTTATCATTTATATTGTAAGGCCAAATGTACCACAACCAATAAAGCCATACTACCTTTAATCGCACGCAACTTTTATAATATAATTTAAAGCGTTACATCTTAATGACTATTATTGTTATACTTTATTTATGACCATAATGCTTTTACTTTTTACGTTTCACAGTTAAAATATAAATAAAATTACTGGAGGTATTTCATGTCTTATTATATTATTCCATTACTTATAGCTGCCTTAGTAATATTGGTGTGCTATATTATTATTAAAATAATGATACGTTAGTTTTAAAATTAAAATATGATCTTTAAATTGTTCATCTATTTTAACAATATAAATAAACACCTCCGTTTAAACATACGGAGAGTTCAGAATACAGATAAACTCTATGCATTAATTTGTATAGGGTTTATTTATGATATAACTTAATAGCTATACCTTAGTTTATGTGGAATAATTTTTTAAAGTATTATAATAAAATAAATAGCAATTTATCACGTTTTTATAAAGTCTGCGATAATAAGATTCTTCATCAAAACTATGTTCAATGAATTTAATGTCTTTAATAGAAAAACAATGCTTATATAATACTCAGAAAGTACAATCATTTATAATATTAGAACATAAATAATTTCATACTTTTATATACCAAACTTGTGTAGTCAGTTATCGTTTGCAGATTACGTTAATTTATATCAAGATAAAAATACGTTTATAAGGAAAATATAATAAAAATAAGGAGCCAATAAAATGACTCAACATAATGAAATAATTAAACTTGCAGAAAAACATCAATTACACATCCAACCTCGAACAATTTCATTGAATGAATCGGGTCTTGATTTCCAAGTTGCATTTGGAAAAGATGAACATGACATAGAATGGGTTTTAAGGCTACCGAGAAGACCTGACGTTTATAAACAAACAAAACCCGAAAAACAAACGGTAGACTTTTTACAGAATAATGTTTCATTTGAAATTCCGAAGTGGAAAGTACATGCAAAAGATCTTATTGCTTACCCAAAACTTACAGGCAACCCTGCAGCCACAATAGATCCAGAAATACAAGCTTATGTCTGGAAAATTGAACACAAACCAGTACCAGAAAACTTTATTAATACATTAGCCGAAACACTCGTAGATTTACACAATATACCAGAAGAAAACATTACCGCAGAGCATATAAAAATTAAAACTATACAAGAAATAAAAGATGACTTTCAAAGAAGAATGAATAAAGTTAAAGAAACATATGGCGTAGCATATGAATTATGGGACAGATGGAAACAATGGTTAGAAAACGACGAACTATGGCCTCGACATGCGACCATGATACATGGAGACTTACATCCAGGACATATAATGGTTGATAACCAAGCAAACGTCACAGGTCTTATAGACTGGACTGAAGCAACTCACTCCGATCCATCAATGGACTTTATGGGACACCATCGTGTATTCGGGGAAGAAGGATTAGATCAACTTATAACTGCATACAGTAAGGCTGGTGGTGAAATATGGCCACGAATGAAAGAGCATATCATAGAATTTAATGCAGTATTTCCAATGTTTATTGCTGAATTTGCTATGAAATCAGGAGAATCAGCATTTGAGAAAATAGCATTGAAAGAGTTAGGTATGGAAGAATAGGAGTTTTAAAATAACGCATATAATTTTATTGAAGGTTCAATAATAGATTGAATTAGCTGTATCAAAGTTGTAACAGTAATGTACACGACGATTATCAAAAATACCTTTCATATAAAAAATACTAGCCGAAGACTAGAGGTTAAGCCTGAAGAAAACGTGTACAAAAACTGTCGACAGTTTGAATCCTCAATCCAGTTAAAATGGAAGATTTTTCCATGTAATATTTAGTTATTACTATTTAAGATAGAACTATTATTATTGTTTGTCGTGTATAAACAATAATGAGACAGAAATTTAACTATTAAAAATTAAATTTCTGTCTCATTATTTTTATTCTAAATTCTCAAATATGATGTTAAACAACATTAAAGCTATATAGAAGTCACATTAAGTTCGTTATTATATGTGTCCTTTTTGTTTAATAGTTGATTTAGATTTTTTATAAATATTTTCTTCAGCTGTTTGCATTGAACCGATTTTGTCATATACTGCATTATCTTGATGTCTATAATCTTGCTCTTTTTTTAAAAATTTGTTTAAGTGTGCGAAATGATTATAAGCTTCTTTCGGGTCATTTGTCATAACATCCCCTCCACTTAGTATATTATGATAAGTTGTCTCTCCAATCAACTAATCTACTAATATCATTGTCAGAAATTTCTCCATTTTCTTTCGCGACTTCTATAAGTTCATTATAATCGCTCAAAGTGTAAAATGGTACTCCAACGTTTTGAAATTCTTCATCAGCTTTTTTCAAGCCATAAGTAAATATAGCAACCACACCAATAACCTCTGCGCCTGCTTCTCTAAGTGCATTGACCGCTGTAATTGATGAACCACCAGTAGAAATTAAATCTTCTATAACTACAACTTTTTTACCGTCGCTTAATGCACCTTCAATTTGATTTTGCTTACCATGGCTTTTACTTTTTGAACGCACATAATTCATAGGTAAGTTAAGTACTTCAGATACATAAGCTGCATGTGGGATGCCTGCAGTTGCTGTACCAGATAGGACTTCGACATTTTCAAAATTTGTTTTAATCAATTCGCTTAAACCATCTCTAATGTCGCGTCGCACATCTGGATAACCCAGCGTTACACGATTATCACAATAGATAGGAGATTTAATCCCTGAACTCCACGTAAATGGATCATTTGGAGATAATGAAACTGCTTTAATATCTAATAATGATTTTGCAATTGCTTTTGCCATTTAACTCAACCAACTTTCTTTAATTTTATGGTAACTTTCGACTGGATTACTATTTTTAGTAATCGGACGACCTACGACGATGTGTGTCGCCCCCATTTTTTTAGCATCTTCAGGTGTCGTCACTCTTTGTTGATCATCTTTCGTTGAATCTAATGGTCTAATACCTGGTGTTACTTTTAAAAATGCTTCTCCTAATTCACTTTTAAGCAATTCAGCTTCAAGTGGTGAACAAACTACACCATCCAAACCAGCTGATTGTGCCAACTGCGCATAGTTAAGTACAGCATCTTCAATCGAACTTTGAATATTTTGTTCATTTCTCAACATTGCTTCCGTTGTAGACGTCAGTTGTGTTACTGCTATGAGTTTAATGTTAGGGTTATGCTTTTTAAGTCCTGCTAAAGCACTGTTCATCATTTCAGTTCCGCCAGCAGCATGTACATTTACTAAATCAACATTCAATTTACTTAACCCTTCCATCGCTTTTCCCACAGTATTTGGAATATCATGTAATTTTAAGTCTAGAAAAATATCATGACCGCGTTCTTTAATCGATGATATCAATTGTGGTCCAGTTTGATAAAAAAGTTCCATTCCAACTTTTACAAATAATGGTTCTTGAAATCGATCTAAGAATGCATCTACCGCTTCCACAGAATCAAAATCTAATGCAATAATAGGTAAGTTTCTCATTTAATTTACACCCCAACACTTTAAATTTCTTTATTTACTTAATTAAAAGGTAAAATAGTATTTGGATAAAATACTGTTTTACCTTAGTTTATTTTAATAACGTATTACATGTTTTTCATTGTAAAAGTCATACTTTCAAGCACACTTGTTAGTGCGTCTACTGTATCTAACGATGTTAGACAAGGCACACCATTTTCAACAGATGCACGTCTGATTTGGAAGCCATCACGTTCAACTTCTTTTCCTTTTGTCATTGTATTAACGACGATTTGAACTTCACCATTTTGAATGCGAGTTAATAGATCATCTTCGCCACCAATTTTGCCTACGACTTCTGAAGGAATTTCATTTTCAGCTAATTTCTGGGCAGTACCTTCTGTCGCTAAAATTTTATAGCCGACTTCGTTTAAGCGATGTGCGATAGATACAATTTCATCTTTATCTTTATCACTTACTGTCATCAAGACTGTCCCGTGGTCACTGACTTCCATACCACTTGCAGTTAATCCTTTGTATAGCGCTTTTTCCATTGTAGAATCTTTGCCCATCACTTCACCTGTAGATTTCATTTCAGGCCCAAGCGTAATATCTACATTTTTCAATTTATTAAAACTAAAGACCGGTGCTTTAACAAACACACCATTTGCATACGGTTGAATACCCGCTTCATAACCTAAATTAGCAAGTTTTTCTCCCATTATGGCACGCATTGCCAATTGTGCCATTTGAATATCAGTAATCTTACTTAAGAATGGCACCGTACGACTGGCACGTGGATTTACTTCCAAAACATACACGCCGTCGTGTGCGATAACAAATTGAATATTAATTAATCCAACTATGTTTAAGCCTTTTGCTAATTTAATAGTGAAATCTTCTAATGTGTCTATTTCTTCTTGTGTCAATGTCTGGGGTGGATAAACTGCAATAGAGTCACCTGAATGAACGCCCGCTCTTTCTATATGTTCCATGATACCTGGAATAATTACAGTCTCTCCATCACATATAGCATCAACTTCAATTTCTTTCCCCGTTAAGTACCTATCTACTAATACAGGGTGGTCTGGACTAGCTTTAACAGCTTGATTCATGTAGTCTTCTAATTCTGCATCACTATTAACAATCTCCATCGCTCTTCCACCTAATACGTAAGATGGTCTTACAACGACTGGATAACCGATGTTTCTTGCATTTTCTAGTGCTTCTTGAGGTGATGTAGCCGTCTTACCATTTGGTTGTGGCACACCAATTTTATGCAATAATGCTTCGAATTCTTTACGGTCTTCTGCTCTATTTAAATCTTCTAATGATGTTCCTAGAATTTGAACGTCATGTTTTGCAAGTTTATCAGCCAAGTTAATCGCTGTTTGCCCACCAAATTGAACGACTACACCTTTAGGTTGTTCTAAATCAATGATATTCATGACATCTTCTTCAGTTAGTGGTTCAAAGTATAATTTATCTGATATTGAAAAGTCAGTTGATACTGTTTCTGGATTATTGTTTACAATAATTGCTTCATAACCAGCTTGTTGAATTGCCCACACAGCGTGCACTGTTGCATAGTCAAATTCAACGCCTTGACCAATACGTATTGGACCTGATCCTAGCACTAGAATCTTTTCTTTCTCTGTAACGATAGATTCATTTTCGTATTCATATGTCCCATAATAATATGGTGTTGCTGACTCAAATTCTGCAGCACATGTATCTACCATTTTATACACTGGTGTTATACCATTTGCTATTCTTAAATCGTGAACTTCAGTTTCTGTCATATCGAAGCGGTGCGCGATGACACGGTCACTAAAGCCATAATTTTTAGCGAATTTCAGGTAATTAACATCCCCTTTATTAGCTTTTAAATCATGCTCAATATTAATAATATGTTGGAATTTATTTAAGAAGAAATAATCTATTTTTGTCATTTCATGAATTTCTTCTAATGTAGTACCTCTGCGGATTGCTTCTCCTATAAAGAATAGACGTTCATCATCTTGGTCTTTGATACGTGATTTAATATAATCTAAATCAAATGTCTCGCCGTTTGGTAAGCCTAAATGATGGACACCGTATTCTAAAGAGCGAATTGCTTTAAGTAAGGACTCTTCATATGTTCTGCCAATTGCCATTACTTCGCCTGTGGCCTTCATTTGCGTACCTAGAACACGTTCACCTTTTTCAAATTTATCAAATGGAAAACGTGGAATTTTAGAAATCACGTAATCTAATGTTGGTTCAAAGGCTGCGTATGATGTTTCAGTAATTGGATTTAACATTTCATCTAATGTCAATCCTACTGCAATTTTGGCAGCTAGTTTTGCAATTGGGTAACCTGTTGCTTTAGACGCTAACGCTGACGAACGAGATACACGAGGATTCACCTCGATGATATAGTAATCCATAGAATGTGGGTCTAGTGCAAGTTGTACGTTACAACCACCTTCAATGCCTAATGCGCGTATCACTTTTAACGACACATCACGTAACATTTGATATTCTACATCTGATAACGTTTGACTAGGTGCTACTACGATTGAGTCACCTGTATGTATACCCACAGGGTCAATATTCTCCATATTACAGACAACGATAGCATTGTCATTTTTATCACGCATAACTTCATATTCAATTTCTTTATAGCCAGCGATTGATTTTTCAATTAAACACTGTGTGGCTGGACTATAATGTAAGCCATTACCTACTATTTCTTTAAATTCTTCGTCGTTATAACAAATGCCGCCGCCAGTACCACCCATTGTAAATGCTGGTCTTACGATTAACGGATAACCAACTTCTTCTTTAAATTCAAATGCTTGTTCAACTGTATTGACGATATCACTTTCAGGAACTGGTACATTTAGTTCATTCATTAATGTTCTAAATAATTCTCTGTCTTCTGCTTGTTGAATAGATTTCAATTCTGTACCTAATAGCTGCACATTATTAGCTTCTAATTCACCACTATCATGTAATTGAATTGCCATATTTAATCCTGTTTGACCGCCTAATGTAGGCAAGAGTGCATCTGGTTGCTCTTTTCGGATAATACGTGCAATAAAATCATGCGTTAACGGTTCAATATATACTTTATCGGCAATTTCAGTGTCCGTCATGATTGTAGCTGGGTTTGAGTTAACTAATATAACACGGTAGCCCTCTTCTTTTAATGCCAAACATGCTTGAGTACCTGCATAATCGAACTCTGCAGCTTGACCGATAATAATTGGTCCTGATCCTATAACTAAAATCGTTTCTATATCTTGACGTTTAGCCATTGATTGTACGCTCCTTTGTTTTATATTCGTTCATCATATCGATAAATTCATCGAATAAATAATTAGAATCTGATGGTCCCGGACATGCTTCAGGATGATACTGTACTGAAAAGGCTGGTAGTGTTTTATGTCGTAAGCCCTCAACTGTGCCATCATTAATAGCAATATGTGTAATTTCTAAGTCTGTATTTATTAAAGAATCTTTATCGATCGCATAACCATGGTTTTGACTTGTCAATGCAATTTTGCCAGTTTTTAAATCTTTGACTGGGTGGTTAGCGCCTCTATGGCCAAACTTCATTTTGAAAGAAGTTGCTCCTTGAGCCAGTGCAAATAATTGGTGCCCTAGACAAATACCGAAAAACGGAACCTGTCCTAAGATGCCTTGAATCATCTCCACTGCTGTTTCAACTGCTTCAGGGTCGCCGGGGCCATTTGATAACATCACACCATCTGGTGACATTCTAATAATTTCTTCTGCAGTAGTGTCGTATGGTACCACCGTTACATTACAACCACGTGCGTTAAGTTCTCTTACAATATTTTGTTTTTTACCAAAATCAACCAAGACAACATTCAAGCCATAACCAGTAGATACATAAGGAGATTTTGTAGATACCGTTGTCACTTCATTACGCGGTAATTCTTTTGCTTTTAATTGTGTCACTATTTGCTCAATCTCGGCTTTATTATCTGTAAAAGCTGCTTTTAGCACACCATGTTTTCTAATTTTCCGTGTAATACTTCGTGTATCAACGCCTGAAATGCCTGGTATATCATACTCTACAAGTACTTCGTCAAATGTTTTTTGTTTTCTAAAATTACTTGGTTGGCTGCTGATTTCTTTAACTACAACACCATTTAAAGTAGGAACGAGTGATTCAAAATCGTCTCTATTTATACCGTAATTCCCTATTAAAGGATAAGTAAATGTAATAATTTGGCCAGTGTATGAAGGGTCTGAAATCGTTTCTTGATAACCCGTCATTGCCGTATTAAAGACAATTTCACCTAGTGTTAAATTATCGGAGCCTATTGGATATCCTTCATAATATGAACCATCTTCTAAAACAAGATAACGTTGTTTTAACATTATTTTTCCTCCTTAAATTTAACTTCACCTTCAACCATTGTTAATACTGGTGTTCCATAAACGCTATACCCTATAAATGGAGTATTACGCCCTTTAGACGCAAAGTCATCTGCATTGATTTCAGTTTCTTTGTCTAAATTGATAACTGCTAAATCTGCTAATCCACCTTCTTCTAATTTTCCGTATGGTAAATCAAATGTCTGAGCCGGTTTAATTGTTAAATAATCAACTAATTGTTGTAATGTCCACTCACCATTTTTAACAAAGTGTGTATAAAGTAATGGGAAAGCTGTTTCACTACCTACGATACCAAATGGTGCTTTAGTCATTGGTTGATCCTTTTCTTCTGCTGCATGTGGAGCATGGTCTGTCGCGATACAATCAATTGTTCCGTCTAGTAATCCTTCAAGCAATGCATCTCTATCCTCTTTACTTCTTAAAGGAGGATTCATTTTATAAATCGCATCATCTCCAGGAACATCGTCTTCAGTCAATAATAAGTGATGTGGGGTAACTTCAGCAGTTACATGTATGCCTGCTTTTTTAGCATCGCGTATCGCTCTAACACTTTCCTTAGTAGATACATGGCACACATGGTAATGCGCGCCTGCTGCTTCTGCTAATAACACATCTCTAGCAATTTGTACTGCTTCACAAATATTTGGAATACCTGGTATACCTAAAGATTTGCTGCGTTCTCCTTCGTGCATGGCACCGCCATAAATCAAGCTGTTATCTTCACAATGTGCTACGACAGCCTTATTAACTTTTGCAGCTTCTTGCATAGCTTCGTACATCATGTTTGCTTGTTGTACGCCTACACCGTCATCTGTAAAAGCAAAAGCGCCATTTTGTGCAAGCGTAGAAAAATCAACATGTTCCTTACCTGCTTGTCTAACCGTTATAGCGGCATATGGTAAAACTCTAACTTGCGCGTTTTCAGCGATCAAGCGATTTAAGTGGTTAAGATTTTCTTCAGAATCTGGTACAGGACGAGTGTTTGGCATAGGACAAACTGTAGTGAAACCACCTCGAGCTGCGGCTTTAGTCCCTGTTTCAATTGTTTCCTTATGTTCGCCGCCTGGTTCGCGTAAATGAACATGAACATCGACTAATCCTGGTGAAACAAATTGTCCTTTGACGTCGATTTCTTCTGTGTCTGCATCAACATCTATTTGAGGTGCGATTTTCTTAATATGTTTTCCCTCTATTAAAATTGATACTTTTGTTAGCTCACCGTTTTGTAAAATTTGCGCATTTGTTAATAATTTCATTTTGCTGTTGCCCCTTCCATTTGTAAGATGTAGTCAATAATTGCCATGCGAATATACATACCATTTTCCATTTGTTTAAAAATACGAGACTTAGGTGCTTCAACAAGTGTATCTTCTATTTCTACGCCTCGATTAACCGGTGCGGGATGCATAATAATCGCCCGATCATTTAGCTTGTTATATCGTTGTTGTGTAAGTCCAAACTGTTCATGGTATTGCGTTGTTTCAAAACTAGCTATTTCACTATCGCCATGTCTCTCGTGTTGTACCCTAAGTAGCATCACAATGTCTATTGAATCAATCACTTCATCTATTTCTACATACGGTGCTTCTAATGTTTCATCTTTCCATGACTCTGGACTTGAAAACATCACATTGGCACCTAAGGCACTTAAACTTTGAAAGTTACTTTTGGCTACACGTGAATTTTTAATATCTCCACAAATTAAAATATTTAAGTTCTCAAATGTTTTGTATTCTTCGTAGATTGTCATAATATCTAATAAACTTTGAGTGGGATGTTGTCCACTTCCGTCACCAGCGTTGATAATGGGAATATTTAGATTCTCTAACTCATCATAATAATTTGTTTGAGGATGTCGAATTACTAACACATCTGCACCTACTTGTTCTAAAGTCTTACAAGTATCATATAGTGATTCACCTTTTTGAACAGAAGATGTATCTGTTTCAAAATCAATTAATTTCAAACCTAATTTTTGTTCGGCTACTAAAAAGCTACTTTTTGTGCGTGTGGAATTTTCAAAGAATAAATTTGCTACGAATTTATCATCAAAACAACATGGCTTTGCATCACCATTTTTAAAAGCGCTCGCGCGTTGTACCAATTCATAAATTTCAGTCGTATTTAAGTGTTCCATTGTTAGTAAATTATCCATATGTTTCAGCTCCTTATTATGACAATTTTTTATTAATCTGCTGGTGTTTCTTTTGGTAAAATCAAATTTAGTGTTATGCCTGCTAAAGCAGCTAATGCCATGCCTTCAATTTCTAAATTAATACCTAGTCCGTTTAAATTAAATACAAGGTTACCTATCCCTATAACTAATATGACAGATGCAATAACCAAGTTTCTGTTACTCGCGAAATCCACTTCACTTTCTACTAACATCCTCAGACCACTAGCTGCGATGATACCGAAAAGTAAAATCGAGACGCCTCCCATTACTGGCGTTGGTATAGATGAAACTAATGCTGTGAATTTCCCTACAAATCCTAAAATAATTGCAATAGTTGCAGCGCCACCAATAACATAAACACTGTAAATTTTTGTTATTGCTAACACGCCGATGTTTTCTCCATATGTTGTACTTGGAGGGCCACCAATGATGCTCGCAAACATCGTTGATACACCATCACCAATGATAGACTTATCTAAACCTGGATCTTTAAAAAAGTTACGACCCACAATTTTGTTTATTACCATTTGATGTCCAATATGTTCACTAACAGTCACAAACACAATTGGTATTAATACCATTACTAACCCCAAGTGAAATGAAGGTGTATAATCTTTAAATGGTATGTATACTTCAGGAAATTGTAACCATTTGGCCTTGGCAATAGGCGCAAAGTTTACTAATCCCATAGCAATTGAAACAATATAGCCAGTAACTATGCCGATTAGTACCGGAATTAAAGATAAGAAACCTTTAAAGTAACCTTGCACTATAATCGTTACCAGTAATGTAATCACTGCTACTGCTAAATAACTTAAGTTATAACCTTTCATATCTCCCGAGTTCTCAAACATTGCCATATTGACAGCGGTTGGCGCTAAACTCAAGCCGATAACCATAATAACCGGACCAACAACTACTGGGGGTAATAAGTTCATTAACCAATTTGTCCCACTGATTTTAATTGCTATACCAATCAGAACATACATGACACCACTCATAAAAAGTGCCACAAGCATGTCGCCTAAGCTATGTGAGTTTAACCCTGTAATGATCGGCGTTATAAAGGCAAAGCTTGATCCAAGATAAGCAGGTATTTTTGCTTTAGTAATTAAGATATATAACAATGTCCCGATTCCTGATGCTAAAAGTGCCGATGATATTGGTAGTCCTGTCAAAAATGGTACAAGCACTGTGGAGCCAAACATCGCAAACAAATGTTGCGTACTCAAGAATGCCCATTGTCCAATTTTAGGTCTATCACCTACATCTAATACTGGTTTGACTGTCCGTTCAAACATTGTTTCATTTTCCATGTTTATGCTTCCTCTCATAAAAAAAATCTCTTTACATTGAATTCATGTAAAGAGACTAAAAAGTATATATTATCTGTTTTGATTATAGAAAACTAAGCGTTATTCGTAAGTTTAAACGGTAGCTCTATATAATTTAATCAAGATAATATGAAGAGGCGTTTGTTTTAAGCTAACAGCTTATCTTTCTAAAAGCTTTATAAAAACCCCTGTTAAACGGTGATTATCATAATAGCTTTTACCTCTTCCCTTTTCCAGTCTCTCGTACTGAATTAAAAGGTGCTATTCAATTACAACTGCATTTCTATCATCTATTTCTTGAAGAAACACTGATACATCTTCTTCTTTTGCTGTAGGAATATTTTTTCCTACGAAGTCTGCGCGAATCGGTAATTCTCTATGACCTCTGTCTACTAAAGTAGCTAAACCAATTTTTTTTGGCCTCGCGTACTGTAGAACAGCGTCCAATGAAGCTCGCACTGTACGTCCTGTGTATAAAACGTCATCGATAATAACAACGACTTGATTTGTAATATTTACATCTATTTCATACGCTTTGTCATCAACTTGGTTTATTGTTTGTTCTAAATCATCTCTAAATTGTGTAATATCAATCGTTCCAGTTGGTACGGCGATCTCTTCTATTTGTTCAATCTTTTGTTGTATACGTCTCGCTAAAAATGCACCGCGTGTTTTAATGCCTAACAAGATTAAATTATCGGTACCTTTGTTATATTCTAAAATTTCATGTGCAATACGTGTAACCGTTCTTTGTATTGCTGCTTCATCCATAACAACGCGTTCTGACATTTTTATACACCTGCCTTTAATTAAGTGATGATATAAAGAAAACCTCATGTCTTTATCAGACATGAGGTTTAGTTAAAAAGTGTTCCAAACTTCAAGAGACATCACTCATTAAAATGAGACGCTTTCTCTTCCATAGTTAAAAATTTATACTATGACTCCTATTGTGTTAAGATATTATAACTACAACAGTGCTTCTTCATTTATATGAACAAACAGTAAGTTTATAACCTTTTTTATTAAATACATGTCTTCGGAGCCTCTCTGGACTCTCAATTAAAGACGTTCGCTCTTTATTAAACTGTCATAATAATACCATGAATCATATTACCTTGCAAGTCGGTAAACATGAAAATAACAACTCTAGTAATTGTTAATTCCATTCATCATAAAAACAATAAAATTCTTAAGACATAGACTTCATATTCAATATAAAAAACTAATATTTATGATGGTATGCTCACTTCAAAGTGGACACTTAAAAATGTAAACTTCAATAGACAAAGAAAACGTCAATTTCTATATAATCTCAATAGAAATTGACGTTTATTCTTTAGGCACGGATATTTATATCAAGCTCTTATAATTATTTTTCGCTTCTACGTAACTCAGCTAATAATTGCTCAAAATCGTCTGGTAATGCAGCTGATTTTTCGATATTTTCATGTGTAATTGGATGTTCAAACCCTATTACACCAGCATGTAATGCTTGGCCGCCTATAGCCATCGTTTTTTTCGGTCCATATTTTGGATCACCAACTAATGGGAAACCAATATATTTCATATGCACACGAATTTGGTGCGTACGGCCAGTTTCTAAAATACACTCGATTAATGTATATTTATCAAAATGCTCTAATACATTAAAATGTGTAATTGCATCTTTTCCATCATCAACAACATCCATAGATTGACGATCATTTTTATTTCTGCCAATCGGTGCATCAATTGTGCCATAATCATGAGGAATGTTTCCATGTACTAATGCAACATATTTACGAGTGACTGTCTTATTAACTAATTGATTTACTAAACTACGATGTGCGATATCATTTTTAGCAACCATTAATAATCCAGATGTATCCTTATCGATACGATGCACAATACCTGGACGAATTTCACCATTAATTCCTGATAAATTCTTCATTTGATACATAAGACCATTAACTAAAGTACCTGTATAATGACCAGCTGATGGGTGAACTACCATACCTTTAGGTTTATATACAATAGCTACATCATCATCTTCATAAAAAATATCCAAATTTAAATTTTCTGGTTGAATATCCGCTTCTACAATTTCCTTTTCAGTCACAACTATATAATCATTCATCTTCGTTTTGTAGTTAGATTTAATGACCTTATCGTTAACTTTCACAAGATTCTCTTTAATCCAATCTTGGATTTGAGTACGTGACCAATCTGAATTATATTCAGGTAATAGCTTATCAATACGTTGACCTGTATCGTTCTGGTCTTCTATCTTAAACTCATGTATATCCATACGATATCTCTCCTATTCTTCTTTCTTCATATCTGTTAACAAAGCGATTACTATCAACAAAACGCCTATAGTCAAACTAGAATCTGCTACATTAAATATAGGGAAATTATAACCAAAAATATTTGTATCAACAAAGTCTACAACTTCTCCATGTAACACACGATCAATAAAATTACCTAAAGCTCCTGCAAATAATAAACTAATAGCCACTTGCATTAATAAATGCTGTTTTGCTTCTTTAATGTAAAATATAATTAATACAACAAGAATTATAATTGTAATAATATAGAAAAAACTCATTTTCCCACTCAATATACCCCACGCTGCACCATTATTACGGTGTGAAGTTATATTTAAAAAATTGGGAATTACGTTAAAAGAATCTCCAACTTTCATAGAACTAGCAACAATAAATTTTGTGATTTGATCTAATAATAATATAACGATTGTTATGAATAAAGAAATACCAATGTAGTACTGACGTTTCATGTCTGTACCTCCTATTCTGCGCTCAGTCGCTTTTACAACATCTTTCATTATATCCTAATCAAACTTATAAAAAAAGTTACAGTTTGATTATATATATAAAAATTAAAAATTCATGATCAACCATTGATCTAATGCTATATATTTATATGAAAGTCATTTAATAAGTTTTCTTAGTATCATAATAAAATAATTTGTCATTGCTCCATGTTAATTACATAACTTTATAAAAATTAAAACGAAACATTATACCGTCAGGTCCTGTAATATTTTTATGCGTCGTCTCAGGATAGTGATAGTCTACACAAGCTAACCCATATGTTTTATGGTTTTCAATACGTTTAATTCGAGAAAACCAATTATTGACTACTATATGTTGGTGATAACCGTTAGAAGATAAATACAATGCTGTGTTTGTTTCTAAGGAAGAAGCTTCTAAACCAAAGAAATTTTTATAATATGAAATTACACGTTTTAACTCTATTGTTTTAAGATTAATATATCCGATTATTGTTTCATCAGGGATGCCTTGCCACTTTTCATTTGAAACATAGGTTAACAAATTAGGCACGTTGATTGGTCGTGTCTCTAAGACAGCCTTATCATCTTCAAACACCCAATCTTCAATCGGATGATCCACATAAAATTCTAAACCATTGCCTTCCGGGTCTTCTAAAAATAATGATGTTGTAATATCGTGTTCTCCACCATTAATAGGTAAATCATTCTCACTCAATTGAACGAGCAAATCCGCTAAATCTGTTTTCGATGGTAATCTAATAGCGAGATGAAATAACCCCGCTTCCGAAGTTAAAGGCTCTCTACCATGGTTAATTTGCTTTAATGTTAGAAAATGATTTGAATTACCAATTTCATAATGAACAATTGAATATGATTCATTTACTACATTAAGCCCTAAGATATGTTCATAAAATTGTTTCATAGCTTCTTTATCTCTTACATTTAATGTTATGCCGTTTACAAAATGTGCACTTTGATTATGAAACATAAAAAACACCCTTCTAAAATCAAGTTTTACTTAAATTCTTATAAATTTCTTTATCCCTGTCCAATTACAGATTCTATTATAAATGCGCATTGTTGAAACTTAAGTAATGGAAGCGTAAATATCAAGCCTCAATGGCATTATGTTTATAAAAATAAATTTGAACGTCAATCCACTCCAGAAAAGATGAGGCTAAGACAATTAATTATGTCCCAGCCTCATCCAAATCAATTTATTCAATTAATAACAACTAGCGTCTTAATTATACTAGTGTTTTGACAACTTCTTGACAACGTGGACACAAGTTATTTAATTCGCCTACAGAACCTAATGATTCACTATAATTCCAACAACGTTCACATTTTTCACCATGTGCATGCTCAATACGGATATCACCATATTGGTAAGGAATTCCATTTTCCACTTGGTCTACTACTTCTGCTTGTGAAGTAATAAATAATTGTTGTAAGTCAGCAAATTGTTGTAAGAAAGACGTCGCATCAAAGTTATCATTGCTTCCAATCACAACTTTAGCTTCTAATGATTTACCAATTACTTTTTCGTTACGTGCGACTTCTAATGCACGGTTAACATCATCACGTAATTTCATAAACGTATTCCATCTATCTACAAATTCACGATTTACTTCAACACGTTCTGGCATGTTTGTTAAGTGTACACTTTCTTCCTCTACATGAGGGATATGTGACCAAACTTCTTCAGATGTATGAACTAAGATAGGCGCTAACAATTTAGTCATATCAACAACGATTTGATATAACACTGTTTGCATACTACGACGTTTATGAGAATCACGCTCTTCAATATAAAGAATATCTTTACCATAATCTAAATAGAAATTACTTAGTTCTACATTAATAAAGTTTTGAACTTCTTGGAAAATATCTAAATAATCATAGTTATCATAGTGGTCTAACGTATTCGCAGTAAACTCACGTAATCTATTCAATAAATATTTATCCACTTCTAATAAATTATCTTCAGCGATTGCATCAGTAGCAGGGTTATAATCATTTACGTTACCTAACATAAATCTTAAAGTGTTTCTGATTTTTCTATAAACATCAGAAGTTTGTTTTAAAATTTCATCTGAAATACGTACGTCTGCTAGATAATCAACACTACTCACCCATAGACGTGCAATGTCTGCACCTTTTTGTTTAACAATTTGATCCGGTACAATCACATTACCTAATGATTTACTCATTTTCTTACCTTCTCCATCCATTACAAAGCCATGTGATAGTAACATTTTATATGGAGATTGCCCTCTCGTAGCCACTGAAGTTGTAATTGATGAGTTGAACCAACCACGGTATTGGTCACTACCTTCAAGGTATAAATCAGCTGGGTATGATAATTCCGGACGTTCCTCTAACACACCACGGTGTGATGAACCTGAGTCAAACCAAACATCCATGATATCAGTTTCTTTTGTAAATTCACCATTTGGACTACCTGGATGCGTAAAGCCTTCAGGTAGTAAATCTTTCGCATCACGTTCAAACCAAATGTTTGATCCATTTGCTTCAAATAAATCAGCAACATGGTTAACTGTTTCAGATGTCATGATAATGTCGCCATTTTCAGCATAAAATACTGGTAACGGCACACCCCATACACGTTGACGTGAAATAACCCATTCGCCACGGTCACGAATCATGTTATAGATACGTGTTTTACCCCAGTCCACTTTGAATTGGGTTTCATCGATAGCATCTAAAATATCTTGACGTACTTTATCTATAGATGCAAACCATTGTGGCGTCGCTCTAAAGATAACTGGTTTTTTCGTACGCCAGTCATGAGGATAACTATGTGTAATAAATTCTAAATGTAGTAATGCACCATTTTCTTTTAGTAGGTCTGTAATTTCTTTATTCGCTTTATCATAAAACATGCCTTCAAATTGACCAGCTTCATCAGTAAATACACCTTTATCATCTACTGGGCTAATCACAGGTAAATTATATTTTTGACCAACTATATAGTCATCTTCACCATGTCCAGGTGCAGTGTGTACACATCCAGTACCTGCATCAGTAGTAACATGTAAACCATTAATTACTAATGATTCACGCTCAAAGAATGGGTGTTGGGCTTCAACATATTCTAATTCTTTACCTGTAAATTCATTTTCTAATACTAAAGTATCTTCGTCCCATCCTAACGCTTCTACAACATCACTCGCTAAATCTTTACCAATGATGTATTTTTGACCATTTACATTGTATTGACCGTAAGTTAAATCAGGATGCACCGTAATCGCTACATTTGATGGCAATGTCCATGGCGTTGTAGTCCAGATAATAAATTTTGCATCTGGATCGATAATACCTTTACCATCTTTAACATCAAACGCTACATAAATAGATGGTGAACGTTTATCTTGATATTCAATTTCCGCTTCTGCTAATGAAGATTCACTTGATGGTGACCAATATACTGGTTTTTTCCCTTTATAAATCAAACCTTTATCCGCCATTTCTCCAAATAAACGAATTTGAGCTGCTTCATATTCTGGTTTTAAAGTAATATAAGGGTCATTAAAATCGCCTTTAATACCTAAACGCTTGAAATCTTTTTTCTGATTTTCAATTTGCTCTAATGCAAATGCTTCACATTTTTTTCTGAATTCTGCTACTGACAATTCTTTGCGTTTAACACCTTTTTTAGTTAACGCTTGTTCGATTGGCAAACCATGTGTATCCCAACCTGGCACGTACGGCGTATAATACCCACGCATTGATTTATAACGTGTGATGATATCTTTTAAAATTTTGTTTAACGCATGTCCCATGTGTAAGCTTCCATTCGCATATGGTGGGCCATCATGTAGAATGTATGAGGGGTTCCCTTCATTTTTATCTAATACTTTTTGATAGATGTTTTTTTCATCCCATTCTTCTTGTATCTTAGGCTCTTTATTTGGCAAACCACCACGCATTGGGAAATCTGTTTTTGGCATTAATAATGTATCTTTATAGTCCATTTCTATACACTCCTCGTTCCGATTTTCATACTTTATTCATTTTAAATAATAAAAAGAACTCTAAGTTCAATTAACAGGGACGATGTATACCGCGTTACCACCCTGATTAACTCAACTTAGAGTTCTCTCATTATCTTTATTACTTTGTAATGACATAACAGTGATATAAGAAACTAACATATGAAAGGCTCCCACTATCCCTAACTCGCTGTGATATGTTTATTGTTTCAAACGCGTCTGTTATCTAATATTATTTATTTTCTGAATCAGTAGCTGATGTTTGATCGCTAGCAGTTGCGTTATTGCCTGCTTCAGCTCTCGCTTTCATAGCTTTTTCTTCTTCAGTCAATTCATTATCATTTAAGTGATTAATATTTTCTTCAGTGACTTGTTCAGAATCAAGATCATAATTTAATAAATAATCCCAATCTTCATTTTTAAGTAAATCTAATTGTGCTTCGACTAACATACGGAAACGCGATCTGAAAATTTTGGATTGACGTTTCATATCTTCAGTTTGGAAAGATAGTCTACGTGCTTTTTCAACTGCGTCGTTAACAATTCTATCTGCTTCTGCTTTTGCTTTAGATACTATCGCTTCGGCATCTTTTGAAGCAGCTGCTTTAGTTTCTTCTCCGGCTTGTTTAGCTTGAATTAACGCATCACTTACAGATTGATGTACATCTTTATACGATTGAATATTGCTTTCTTTGTCTTCAATCACTTTTTCTAACTGTACTTTATCTTCTTTCAAACGTTCAATTTCATTACTCAATTGTTCTAAATAGCTTTCAACTTCAGTAGGCTCAAAACCATTTCTTGCATTTGTAAAAGTTTTATTTTTAATTTCATTTGGTGTAAAAGGCATAAATATCCTCCTTCTATAATACACTATTTTCTACAACGATTAAATAACAGAAATAGTGTTTTATCGACAATATGTTTTTATAATATATCATTTACTAAATTGCGCAAAGCGTTAAATATGTTATCTCAAATTATATGATAGTTTATTATACCATTATTTGAATAACGTTTTGTAAGAAATTCTGATTTTATCTTTTTTAGTTTTACCGCCTATGTCAGTAATCATAGCTCTACCAAATCCTTGGATTGATAATAAGTCACCACTATCAAGTTGAAAGTCTGCAGCGTCAACCACTGTATGATTCACTTTAACACGTTTCTTGTCTATCAGTTGTTTTGCAATAGTTCGTGATTTTCGTATCATGTCTTTTAATACAACATCTAACCTTAAGCCACTTACAGTTGTATCAAATGTTTGCCAATTCTCTTTTGATTGTATCATATCTTTTATAGGAATAGAATTAAGTTTAACTGTTGCGCCTTTGATTCTATTTAATTCCAATATAATATAAGATTCTAGTTGCTTTGTCAAAGTGAATTGAATATTATCTGCCACAACAATGTCACCTAATTGTTCTCTTTCAATTCCAAGTGACATAATTGTGCCTAAAATATGTTGATGTTGTAATGTTACAAATTTTTGTGGATAATCAACTTTAATCAATACAATTTCGAATGCTTCTTCACTTGGTACAAAGTAACTTGGCGCGACAATAGCCCGTTTTCTTTCCGCATATGGTCCGCCATAAAATGTAACATTCAAGTCTTCAAAGCTACCGACGACAACCTCCATTATATATTGACCACGTGGATCAAGAAACGTTGTCAATACAGGTGCGTATTGATTATTAGCACGATTGCATTTATCTATAAGTTGATCTATTAAATCATGTTCTTCTTTTCTGAAATGCTGATAAATATCGATGTGTATCACTCCAAATACAATACAAAGCACCTCTCGTTATTTAACGTTAGGTGCTTGTCATTTATTTTATGTTAGTTCATTTAGTATTATTCAATGCCTTACATTAATTTAGTTAAAATCAAATTAAATATGCTCGCTAAACCACTACGGAATAGTACGAGTACTACTATGGCAACAATTGATGATATATCAATCATTCCAATTGGTGGTATAACTTTACGGAATTGCTCTAAAAACGGTTCATATAGTTTTGATAAAAATTGACCGAATTTATTTTCACGTGCATTGGGAATCCATGACATAACAAAATATACAATCATCCCATAATAATAAATCTGAACCAAGAATAAAATAAAATTAAATATGTTTGCTAATAAACCAATATCCATTTATTTTTACCTCTATTCACCTTGGTATTCCATATTTTCTATTTGATCAGTGATACTTCCAGCAACTTCAACATTGTCTGGCGTACATAAGAATATATCTGATCCAACTCGTTGAATATCTCCACCAATTGCATAAACAGTACCACTTAAAAAGTCGATAATACGTTTAGCAGACACTTTATCAATACGTTGTAAATTAACTAATGTGGCACGACGATTCTTAAGTTCGTCTGCAATATCTTGTGTATCTGAAAAAACACGGGGTTCAAATAAACACATTTTAGAACTTTCTTGTGCAAAAGCGAATTGATCTTGTTCTTGATTATTCATATTCACAACGTTCCTTGTATTATTTTTAGATGAACTGTTATTCATTTGATACTTCCTTTCTCCCGATGATTGCTGTAATCTAGTTGACTGTTTCTTGGGAACGGACTGTATTGATCTTGGCTTTTCTGTATAACCATTATTTGATTGTTCATTAAAGTTGCTTTGAGACTGCGCTTGTTGTTTGTTTTGTGTTCTATTTTGTTCTTCTTCTGGCGGCGCTTCTAATTCGTCATCTTCCTCTTCTACAACGAAAAATCCATTAAATAAATCTTTTAAAGCCACGGGGCTCACTCCTCTTTTCCTACAAGTTTAGTCCCAATTCTCACAAATGATGCACCTACTTCAGCGGCTAAATGATAATCGTTACTCATTCCCATAGAAAGCTCAGTACATGGTGCATAATTTAAATTGAGCGCTTTAATTTCATCTCTTTTTGTTTTTAATAATTGAAACAAGCTTTTTATATATGGCTCATCTTCAGTCAAAGGAGCCATCGTCATAAGACCAACGATTTCTATATTCTCATATTGCTTTAACTCTTCAATAAAAGTCTTAACCTCTGATAACGAAACACCTTGTTTAGATGATTCACCAGATACATTCACTTGAACAAAACATTTAATTTTATGTTCGGCTCTTTTATCAATTTCTTTTGCTAATTTCAAACGGTCTAATGCATGGAAATAGTCAACTTCATTGATAACTTCTTTAACTTTTCTAGTTTGTAATGAACCTATAAAATGCATAACGGCGTCATTAGGTAAGATTGCTTTCTTTTGTTGAAACCCTTCCAAACGGTTTTCGCCGAAATGTCTAATTCCTGCATTATATGCATCATTAGCTCGGTCTATTGTAACATACTTTGTCACTGCAATCACGTTTGGCATTGTTGAAATATTACCCTTTTCGTAATGTGTCTGTATTTGTTCATTTATACACTTTAAATTATATTGTACGTCCAATTCTATACACCTCTTCGTTATTGACCAATAAATGCTAACATACGACCCGTATTTCCTTTTTCAACTCTATAAGAAAAAAATAATGATAAATCTTCAGATGTCGCATAGCTTGTTATATAAATATTATTTTTGGGAACACCAGCATATTCTAACAGTAATGCATTCGCAAGTTTCAAATCAATACCGTGTCTATCTACACCTCTAGTTTGTGTATATTGATTAATATCTATCGGCAGCGCTTCAAATTTAGATTTTATATCATCGTTAATTTCATAAGATATAGAAGTTGCGGGTCCAATGACAACATTTAAATCGCTTAACTCAAAATCTATACGTGAAACCATTTCATTGACTATTTGACCAACAGTTCCTCTCCAACCTGCATGTGCAAGACCTATAAAATGATATTTTTCGCTATAAAAGTAAATAGGTACACAGTCAGCATAGCACATTGTAAGTAAAATATTATCATCATATGTGTATAAACCGTCTACACCATGCAATCGATCTGTCAGTGAATCTATATTAGACCCTCTATCTTGTTCAGTTACTTCTACAACTTTATTTTCATGAGTTTGAATTGGAAAAACCCATTGCTCTCTAGGAAATTCAATGGTAGCAGCGAGTATTTCTTGATGTTCAGTGATACTTTGTTGATTGTCGTTAATATATCTTGCCATATTAAAGGCGTTTTGAGGAAAAGGGCTAAAACCATCTTCTCTTGTTGTTATACCCAGTTTAACATTTTTTAAATGAACGTCCTCATATTCTAATGTATGATGCTTTTTAATAAATTTATCTTGCATGATCACAAACCTCCATAGGATATATAAAAGCAACATTATTATTAATTAAATTTAAAAAAGTCATCAGATCTACTGACCTGATGACACTTTATTATTTAATTTAGTCTACAAAACTTGTTGCGACTAACGTCTAGTTCTTCTTGAACGTCTTTCTTCTCTATTTCTAATGAAACTTGGAATATCATCTTCATTAGTTGTATGTGCTCTACCTTCACTAGCGTTTTCTGATGATGCTTGTGAAGCACTTGCTGAACTTGAAGAAATTGTGTCTTCTTTAGTAGTACTTCCGCTTGTTGCACTATTACCAAAGCCAGTGTTTGAAGCTTTACGACCTTGTGATGAAGGTTTGTCTTCAAAACCAGTTGCGATAACTGTTACAACAATTTCATCTTGTAATTCTGGGTTAATTACTGTACCGAAGATCATATTAACATCTTCGTCTGCTGCATCTTGCACGATATCTGCTGCTTCTTGTGCTTCGAAAAGTGACAATGATTCTCCGCCTGTAATATTCATAAGCACACCTTGCGCACCTACGATTGAAGTTTCTAGTAATGGTGAAGAAATTGCTTTTTTAGCAGCTTCTACTGCACGGTTTTCGCCAGAAGAAACACCGATACCCATTAAAGCTGAACCTTGGTTAGACATAATTGTTTTAACGTCTGCAAAGTCTAAGTTAACTTCACCAGATACAGCGATTAAATCAGAGATACCTTGAACACCTTGACGTAATACGTTATCTGCTTCTTTAAATGCTTCCATCATTGGTGTTGATTTATCAACAATATCTAATAAACGGTCATTAGGAATAACGATTAATGTATCAACAGCAGCTTTCATTGCTTCAACACCTGCTGCAGCTTGCGTTTGACGCTTACGGCCTTCAAAACCAAACGGACGTGTTACAACACCTACTGTTAATGCGCCCATTTCTTTAGCAATTTTTGCTACAACTGGAGCAGCACCTGTACCAGTACCGCCACCCATACCAGCAGTTACGAATACCATATCTGCACCTTGAATTGCATCTTCAATTTGTTCACGTGACTCTTCAGCAGCTTTTTTACCAATTTCAGGGTTAGCACCGGCGCCTAAACCACGTGTTAATTTTTCACCAATTTGGATTTTAGACTCAGCTTTTGATAAATTTAAAGCTTGTCCATCCGTGTTAATTGAAATAAATTCAACATTATTCATACCATGGTCAATCATACGGTTTACAGCGTTATTACCGCCGCCCCCTACACCGATGACTTTTAACGTCGCTAAATGATTAAATCCTTGTTCAAATTCTAACATTTATATTTCCTCCTAGTTTTAATGGCCAATCAATCGAATAGAGATTTCATAAGTTTTTTGAATTTACCTTCTTCTTTGTCTTGAGGTTTACGTTCTTCATCATGATCGATGTTTACTTCGTTATCGTACACCTCTGGCTCTTCTTCTGCTTCAACAGTATTAGTTGCTTCTCTTGACTCAGTTGATGACGTTTGAGGTTCTTCAGGTTTGTTCGATTTTTTCTTAAACCAATCAAATCCACTTGATTTTGTACTATGTTCTCTTTCATCAGATTCGATGACTTCTTCCTCGAATTCTTCACTGTCATGATTACTAATTGTAACATAATCTAGTAATTCGTCGAAAGTAATGCTACTAGAAATTGTTGAAATTGCTGACGAGAACTCAGGTTTTCTGATTCCCATTTGTGATGGAGTGTGAATTCTCACTTTTTCACTCACCATATCTTGAAGCAATTCTTTAACTCCTAATAAGTTTGCAGAACCACCTGTAATAACAAAACCACCATTTACTTTTGTAAGTCCTAATTCTTGCAATACTTCAAACACATTAAAGAAAATATCTTCGACGCGTGCTTCAATAATGTCTGCTAAGTCTTTTTGTGTAAATTCCGCTTCTTCGTCACTGTTGACTTGTTCAACGGAAAATACATCGTGATCAGAAGCAGAATCAAAGAAAGCGTGTCCATATTGATGTTTAATTTTTTCAGCGGTCTCGTATGAAGTATTTAAGCCTGAAGCTATATCTTCAGTAATATCTCGACCTGCCATTTCTAATGCATCTGCATCAACTAATTCACCACGCTCGTAAAATGCAAGTTGCGTGATATCTTCACCAATGTCGATTACACATGCACCTAATTCTTTTTCAGTAGCTGAAAGAACTGAGCCATAGTTGTATGCATCAGAATATACATCAAGTACATCCACGCCACAAGATTCAACACATTTAATCATATTAATTAATATTGATTTTTGTATTGCAATAACACCAGCTTCAACTTTCAGACTATGTCTAGCAATCAATTCTTTTGGATCAGAAACTTCATTCTCCCCATCTACAATAAATTTAATTGGAAATGCGTTAATAATTTCAGTTTCAGGGACATCATTTTTATCGCGAATACTTTCAAGTACACTTTCAATATGTGTACCATCTAATTCTGTATCTTCATAAAATTCTATTTCATTGGACTCATCAAATACCTCTGTTCCGATAATAGGTAGTTTTAAAAATACTTCCTTAATATCTACTCCTGAAGCAATAGAGGCTTTTTTGATTGTATCTTTAATTGCTTGTTTAGCAATATCGAAATCATCAATAAGACCATTTTTAATCCCACTTGTGTAGGTTTGTCCTGTACCTATCACATTTATACCGTTGTGAAATTTCTCGCCTACTATCGTTTTAACGCTCGATGAACCGATATCTATACTTACATAATAATGCTCTTCCATAGATAGGCACCTCCTGACAATAACTTATTCAAATTCACACTATTAATAGTTTACAATAGGTTTTAACGCTTGTGAACTATAAAGATAAGTATTTGTCGAAATTTTTTAATTATTTTTGTCTGTTTTCTCATTAATCTTATTTAATGCACTTTGAAGCTCATCTTTTGCCTTATCTTCTCCTGTTGTACCCTTATCCACATTTTGGTCACTTGAAGATTTTGTAGTGCTACCACCACTATATGGAATAAACGATGCACCTACTGATAAATCAATATACCCCGCTTTTTTTAATTCTCCAGATTCATCACGTTCTAATGATTGTGACATTTGCGGATAGTATTTCATTTTTTTACCAATTGTATTTAAATTACCAAGAATTTGAATATCGTCTGTTGTGAATAATTTGATTTGATTTTGTGCATTTTCTTGAGGGTCAAATTTAATTTCTGCTATCATCCCTCTAACCTTCGCAGGCATTTCAGAAAGCGCTTGTATAATCTTTTCTTTTTTGTCTTTTTCAAACCCTTCAAGAATTGGCCCATTATCAGTAGCATTACCATCATAATCTTCTAACTCTGTACCGTCTTCTAAAACAGGTAGGTAATTATCTTTCTTTTTAGTTAGGGCTACAATTTGTTTTTCTGACACTTTCACAGTTAACTTGTTTGGAAAATGCTTTTTAACTTCTGCACTTTTGATAAGCGTGCTTTCTTCAAGCTTGTTTTGAGCATTTGTAGTGCTATAAGTGTACATTCTTGAGTTGTCTTTTACGTTTATAGCTTTATTAATTGTATTCTTAGATGTATTATCATTCCCGCTAATCTCTACACTACTAATCTTACTCAAAGGTGTAAACATATAAATCAATATTAAAATAATTATAAACAATAAAACACCAAATACTGAATATTGAATTTGCTTTTGTCTTTTACGTCTTTTTGCTCGTTTCTCTTTTAAGTAATCAGAGTCAAATTCACTAACTTTGTCAGACATTTAATATCACACCCTTTAAAAAGAAGGTAAATTTGCTTGGAAACTTTGGATAAATTTATTTCCACGCTCTTCAAAAGTATTGTACTGATCCCAACTTGCACATGCTGGTGATAATAATACAACGTCATTTGGTTCTATGACAGACTGTATCTTATCTACTGCATCTTGCACATCAGAAGCTGTAATGACGTACTTACCTTGGCTTTCACCTAACTTCACAAATTTCTCCTTTGTCTCACCGAAAGTTACCATAACTCTTACATTTTTCATATGTGGAATAAGCTCATCAAAGTCATTGCCACGATCTAACCCGCCACATAACCAAATGATTGGTTGTTTGAACGAATTTAATGCAAATTGTGTAGCTAATGTATTCGTAGCCTTTGAGTCATTGTAATACTTGTTCGTTTTATTTGTTCCAATATATTGTAAACGGTGTTCAATACCTGAGAATGACGTCAAACTATCAATAATTGCTTTAACGGAAACTCCAGAAAGTAATGCTGCCAATACTGCGGCAAGAATATTTTCTAAGTTATGTTCACCTGGTAGCACAAGATCATCTATATGAATGATTCTAAAACCTTTAAATACAATATAGCCATCCTCAACATAAATACCGTCTACTTCTTGATGAGTTGAAAAATAATATGTTTTTGCTTTCAATGATTCAGATTCGATTAAATGACGTTGATGGTAATTACAAATTAAATAATCATTTTCTGTTTGGTTAATATATATTTTCTTCTTAGCATTTTGATAATTTTCTAGAGATTCATGATAATCAAGATGCGCTGAATAGATATTCGTAATTATAGCGATATGTGGTTTATACTTATCGATTCCTAATAATTGGAAAGATGATAACTCCGTAACTAAATAGTCATCAGCTGAGACTTCTTGTGCAACTTTTGAAGCCACGTAACCAATGTTACCCGATAGTTTACCAGTCACCCTACTTTTTTGAAACATATCTCCAATTAATGAAGTCACTGTTGTTTTACCGTTTGTACCAGTTACACCAATAATTGGCGCTTCTGATATTAAATAACTTAATTCTACTTCCGTTAATATTTTCAATCCTTTTTCAGTTGCTGCTTCTATTAATGGAACATTATAAGGAATACCTGGATTTTTAAATATTATAGGATTACTATCTAACAATGAAAGTGGGTGGTCTCCCCCAATTACTGTTATGCCCATATTTTCTAAATCGATCGCATGTGCATCTTGACTCAAGTCTTTACCGTCATTGACAATTACATTTGCACCAAGTTTTTTTAATAATTTAGCGGCTTCATAACCACTTTTCGCCAATCCAATCACTAATACGTTTTTATTTTCTAATTCTGTATACTTCAGCAATTTAATTCACTCCAATCCATAAACCGATGAGTCCTGTAATCAAGCCTACTGTCCAGAATACTGTCGTCACTTTTTTCTCATTCCATCCAATCAATTCAAAATGATGATGTAACGGAGACATTTTGAAAATACGTTTTCCAGTCAATTTAAATGAAGTTACTTGTATCATAACCGATAATGTTTCTGCTACAAATACAAAACCGATAAAAATTAGAGACAGTTCTTGATTGAGCATAATAGAAATAGTAGCAAATATACCACCTAGTGCCAAACTACCCGTATCTCCCATAAAGACTTTCGCCGGATTCAAGTTGAATGGTAAGAAGCCAATTAGCGCAAAAATCATGATAACACAGAATAATCCGATAGACGTTGCACCTTGGAAGTAAGCCATAATTGCATACATTACAAAGCCGATAATAGATAAGCCTGTAGCTAGGCCATCTAATCCATCTGTTAAATTAACTGCATTTGAAAAACCTACTTGCCAAAAGACTATGAAAATTACATATGCAATCGAAAGTGGTACTTCAATATTTGTAAAAGGCAAATGAATTCCTGTAGAAAAGTCAGTTAAGTTAAATACTTGGCTTAAAATAAAGAAGATAACTGCAATACCTATTTGAGCTAAGAATTTTTGCTTACTCGTTAAACCTTCATTATTTTTCTTTACTACAATAATGTAATCATCAATAAACCCAATTAAACCAAAACCTATTGTTACAAATAACAACAAAATAATCGGATTAGAGTTATCCATAAAAATGATTGCTAAAATTGAAGTTACAATAATACTAATGAGAAAAGTCAATCCACCCATAGTAGGTGTGCCTGTTTTCTTCATGTGACTTTGCGGACCTTCTTCTCTAATGCTTTGCCCAAATTTCATTCGTTTTAACGTTGGTATTAGAACTGGGACTAATATAAACGTGATTAACAGTGCGATAATTGCGAGTAAATAAACCATATTGCGCTCCTTTATTTATTTAATTGGATTATGTCGTTATGCTCGTCGATTAGTCATATGTACTGAGGTTCGTAGCCAACCAATTCAAGTTGTTACTTTATTGCAACACTTAGTGATTAGCTACTTTTATTTAAACCTCAAAGTTGATTACATATTAAGTCTTAGATTTTAATGAAATATCTCCATTAAGAAAATCCACTTAGCTCAAACTACGATTCATTATCTTTTGAATCTTTATTTTCATCTGAGTCTTTGTTGTCATCTTTGTCTTTTGAATCTTTGTTGTTATCTGAGTCTTTGTCCGAACTAGATTCGTCTTTTGAAGTTTGGCCATTAATATCTTCTGAAGATAACGTTACTTCAATTTTATCTTTGCTGCTTATTTTTTGTCCTTTAGTAACAGATTGATTCGATACAAATCCACTACCTTTTGTTGTTACTTTAGTTTTTGTAAGTAACTCAAATGCCACAACTTCTTCTTTCGACCAACCTGTCATATCAGGCATTGTAATATCACTATCTGTCAATAATAATACTTTACTGTTAGGCAATACTTCTTTATTAGCGCTCACAGATTGCTTAGTAATTTTCTCTCCATCGCCAATTACTATAGGTTTTAGAGACTTACTATTTATTTTATCTTGCGCTTTTTGCGTTTCTTGTCCTTCAACATTAGGTACTTCACTATATTTCACATCTGAGTTGTCTTTAGTATTCTTATCTCCAACATTCAGATATTTTAGCGTATTTTCCATAATAGGTTTAAATGCTTTACTTACACCCATCTCATAAGCTTCTTGATCATTTTTCTCTGCTAAACTCATACCAGCATAAACAATTACTTCAGGGTCATCTTTTGGTGCATCACCGATAAAACTAACAAAATACGGATTTTCACCTTCAACATAACCACCATTATCTGGGTCTGCAACTTGTGCTGTACCTGTTTTACCTGCAACATCATAACCATCGATTTGATAGTTCTTAGCATGGCTATCTTCACTATTTACAACTTTATCTAACTCAGTACGCACTTTTTTAGCTGTATCTTTCGTTATAGGTTTACCATCATATTCTTTCTTACCTTTATAAAAAGTATCTTTGCTGACGGGGTTCGTTATATTATCAACATACCAAGGCTTAATCATGTTACCGTCATTAACGAAAGCAGATTGCGCTTTAAGCATTTGTACTGGTGTTACTGTAGTAGACTGACCAAACGCAGATGTTTTCTGTTGTGCTTCATTATCCCAAGCGATTCCACCAGTAGCTTCCCCGTCAAACATACCGTTTGTAGATTGACCGAAACCAAATTTCTCATACCAGTCTTTCATTTTATCTGCGCCAACTAAATCTTGCAGGTGCATCATTAATGTATTAGACGAATATGTGAATCCTAGTGACATTGGGATTTCTCCCCAACCCACCTTGTTCCAGTCAGAAATTTTTGATCCCATGACTTCTCTAGGTTCGGCTGTATATTTTTTATCTGGTTCAAATTTCCCTTCTTGTATAGCAGCTGCTAAGCCATATGATTTAAAGGTTGAACCAGGCTCATATGTGTTTTGGTATAAATCATTTGCCCACTTTTTACCGAAATCTTTTCCTGTTTCTGGATTAAAAGTTGGACGCTGACTAAACGCGAGTATTTCACCGGTATGTGCGTCCATTACAACAGCGAATAAATCTTTCGGTTTATAGTGTTCGACCATGCCATCTAATGCCTCTTCAACAAATACTTGGATATTAGAGTCCAATGTTAAATGTACATCATCCCCACGTTTAGGTGTTTTTTCCTTCTTAGTATTAGGTGCAATATAACCCCATATATCATGGATGTAGGATAATGCTCCTTTTTGCCCAGATAAATAACTATCAAATATTTTCTCAACGCCCATAGCGCCTTTCAAGTCGCCACTATCCGGATCTTTTTGGGCCATTCCAATTAAATGTGATGCAAAGTTTCCATTAGGATAAAAACGTTCAGTTTCTGGATAAAGCGTTACACCAGGTAACTTCATTTTTTCAATTTTTTCTTTTTCTTGATATGTTAAATCAGTTCCTTTTTGTCCAAATTCAACTTGGAACGCTTTTTTATTATCTAATTTTTCTTCAATTTCTTTAGCAGACATATCAATGACTGTCGCTAACTTCTTAGCAGTTTCTTTCTTATCTGTAACGTGTTTAGGTTTATCGCTACCTTCACTTGCTTTTTTATCAACAATAGCCACGACTTTATACCGTTCGACGTCTTCTGCCAAAATCTTCCCATTACGGTCATAAATTTTTCCGCGTTCAGGTTGTTGCTGGCTATTAACTAAATATTTCTCGTTTGCCTTCATAATTAAATCTTCGCCTGAAGAATGTCCAGTTAGCATTATATATGAATATCTTAAAACCAACGTAAAAAAGAGCAGTCCGAATCCAAGAATGAGTAGGACTGCCCCTATTTTACTTTGTTTAATAAGAAACTTGGGTTTTTTTAATCTAATTTTTCGCTTCGCCATTATTACGCACTACCTTTACATTGTCGTTCTTAAGGCTCATTCCTTCGTTTTTGGCCTTATCGTAAATGCGTTCATATGAAGAGTTCTTTTTAATTTCAGATTCTATTGCGCTATTTTCACTTGATTGTTTTTCGATTTTTGTATCTAAATCTGCAATTTTTCCTCGAGTATCATACGCATCCATTTTTAAAGATAGCATATAAATACTTATCAATGCAATTACTGTTATAAGTCCTATGTATAACATTTTCTCAAATTTTGTAAGTTTAACTACAACTTTGCGTTTTACGGTTTTGGGCTGGGTCGAGGGTTGCGACTCAGGAATTTGTGTTTCCGGTTCATTATAAGGTTGATATATCTTTTCTACTGCCACTCAACATTCACTCCTTATTTTAATATTTCTGCAACACGTAACTTCGCACTACGCGCTCTATTATTAGTTTCTAGATCTTCATCAGTAGCGGTAATAGGTTTACGGTTAACGCGTTTCAATTTAGGTGTGTATGCTTCGGGTATAACTGGTAATCCCCTTGGTACATCTGGCCCCTTTTCGTACTCTTGAAACATTTGCTTGCATAAACGGTCTTCCAAAGAATGGAACGTTATGACTGAAATTCTACCATCAACTTTTATTAAATCTATCGCTTGTTCTAATGAGTCTTCAAATGATGACAATTCATCATTTACCGCTATTCTAATTGCTTGGAAAATCCTTTTTGCTGGGTGCCCGCCTTTACGTCTCGCTTTGGCAGGTATTCCTTCTTTAATGACATCAACAAGTTCTAATGTCGTTTCGATTGGCTGTTGTTCTCTATTTTGCTCAATACGTCGGGCAATTTGTTTAGCGAATTTCTCTTCACCATAACGATGGAAAATTTTCACTAATTTTTCAAACTCCCAATCATTAACGACTTCATAGGCTGATAATGATTGGGATTGATCCATACGCATATCTAACTTCGCATCTTGATGGTAACTAAATCCACGCTCTGGTATATCTAACTGTGGGCTAGAAACTCCTAAGTCGTAATAAATACCATCTACTTTTTCAATATTCAAATCATTTAAAATTTCAGTTAATTTTCTAAAGTTGTTATGGACAAAGGTAACTTTATGCAAATGATCCTTTAAAACTTCTTTTGCATTTTCAATAGCTGTAGTATCTTGATCTATTGCTATCAGTCTTCCTTTGTCACCAAGTTGATTTATTAAATATAGTGCATGACCTGCTCCACCTAATGTACAGTCGACATACACGCCATCTTCTTTTATATTCAAATAATCAATGGTCTCTTTAAGCATTACGCTGACATGATGAAACAAAATAACGCCTCCATATTAGAAATCAAAATCAATTAAGTCTTCAGCAATATCTTCAAAACTATCTTCAGATTCATCGTAGAAGCTGTTCCAAGTTTGTCTATCCCAAATTTCAATTCTATTCGAGACACCTATTACTGTGCATTCCTTACTTAAGTTTGCGTATTGGCGTAAGTTTTGCGGAATATTAATACGCCCCTGTTTATCAAGTTCTACTTCAACAGCACCTGAAAAGAACATACGCATAAATTTACGTGCATCTTTTTTAGTCATTGGTAAGGTTTTCATTTTTTCTTCAATAACTTGCCATTCTTCCAAAGTATAACCAAATAAACATTTATCAAGGCCACGAGTGATTATAAAACGCTCATTTAAGTCATAACGAAATTTTGATGGAACAATCATGCGTCCTTTTGTATCCAACTGATGTTCGTATTCTCCCATGAACATTTATAATCACCTCACCTTCTCATATATATAATTTACCACATCTCACCACTATCCTCCACTAATTATACAATTTTCACCAAAATTTATCGTTTTACATAAAAAAATGCCCGATCCATCATTTTGATGAATCGGGCGAAACCTTGGCGCTCTAAGGTTTAACAATAATATGATCGAAAGTGTAAGAAAGTGGTGGATAGGTGGAGGGACTGAACACATCTATCCCAAAATCATTCATAATTTGTAGCGGATTCCAGATTCTTTCTTGTAAACCTCCCATCGGATGGAGGACTTCATTTAATTCTTTAAAATGTTTAATACTAATTTCATTTTCACGTTCTATATTTAATAAATACCTTTTAATTAAATAATCATATTGCTTTTGGTGTATTTCATTATTTTTGTCCAATAACTGTTTATTATCATTGTTCCCATCTACTTCAGCTTGCAATCTTTGATATAACTGAGTTTGTTGTACTTTTAAATGCTCTATTTGATCTATAAACTCTTGTGAAGCTTGTGCACGTACGAACTGCTTTTTGTAGTCTTCAACACCTTTTTCAATAATTGAATTTTCATCCAATTGGTATTGTTTAAGTAGTTTTTCAGTTCTTTCATATAAATAGCTAATACGTAAACGTGGTAATACAATCGGCATCGTTACATCCAAAGTTTTAAATACATCATTTAATTCAGTCCAATATTTAATTTCACTCGGACCACCGACAAAAGCAACTGTGTTAAACAACCATTCTTCCATAACTGGTCGTGTCACAACGTTATTTGAAAAGAGCTGCGGTTCAGAATCTACTATTTTTAATAACTCATCTTTTGAAAAATACTTATCTGATTTATTCAAATAAAACTTGTTATCTTTAAAAGTTAATAATTGCCTCATATTATTATCATGCATAAACAAATGGACATTCGTGTCTGTTTGAATCATTTGTTCTAAGCCATTTGCTATAGTCTGCTTTTGTGTATTTCTAAACGCTTCATCCACTTCACTATGATGTTCAATAATTTGTTTAATAAATGGTTGTTCTAAATCCCTTAAATGAGCATCATTTGCATCTATAATTAATAAGCCATAAGACTTAAATACTTCATGCAACAATGCTTTAAACATATCTGTCCAACTATCATTTGCTTCAATGATATCATTACACATTTTTAATAATGGTTTGGAATGAATTGTTTCGTTCATTTGTTTGAAAAACTGTCCTAAAGTTTCTTTTAATTGTTCTTTATCAGGATAATACCTTGAGACACTAGTTTCAGGAGGTGTCATTGTATGATATTTTATTTTTTGTAATTTAGCATATTGTGTATTATAGGCATAAGTATGGTTAACTTCATCAAAATCATGATCTTCACCAGCAATCCAAAATACAGGGATTACATTTTTCTCATATTCATTCGATAATTTCTCACTTAATGTAATAATAGAAAATATTTTATGGAAAGTATATAATGGACCGCCGAACAAGCCAGCTTGTTGACCTCCAATAATTACCTTCGCCCCATCACTTAATAACGCTATATTATTTTCTTGTTGCTCAGTTAAAGATAAATCGCTCATATATTCTTTTATAATATTAGCTAATTCAACTTCTCTACCATTATTAGAAGATGTTAAACGTTCATAATAGCTTTTATCTTCCATAGCATCTAAATTATAAAACTGTCCTAGCGTTGAATCACTCTTTTTTAGTTTTGATATAAATTGATCTTTTTCGTTGAGTTTTGTCGTCATACAATCCATGCGTAATTCTCCTTATGTTACTCTATTCCTAATCAGTATAAAGTTTATATCCAATATTGACAATTATACGGCTTACAAATTTCAAATTTTCAAAATGCAAACCATACAATACGCTTGGACATAATATTTCTATAGTTCAAAATTTTTATGTTTATATCGTTGCAAAAACGATAACAAATTAACAAAATAAAGTTTCTAACAGTCATTTTTGTGAAAAAAGTCATAAAATAAGGTATAATAATACTTAATAATACAAAGGGGGAAGATGCGATGAGTAGTGTAAAGCGTCTTGATATTAATTACAGAACTGACGAACTATTCGAAGATTTTAGAAACTTTGGAAATGAAGATTTATATTTAGTCGATGAGCTACGTGGTGAAATGATTGATGCAAGTTCAGACTCACCATTTTATGGCGTTTATGTCGGCGATCGATTAGGTGCAAGGATGGCACTTTATCGTAAAGGTGACGTAGAAGAAAAACACTTCCCTAATTTCGACGATTATAATGTGTTGTGGAAATTAGAGGTCTTACGTGATTTCCAAAATAGAGGTTATGGTAAAGCATTATTAGATTTCGCAAAGGATCAAGGATTACCAATTAAAGTAATAGCACGTAATCAATCAAAACAATTTTTCATCAAACATGGCTTCACTGATTTAGAAGAAGCAAACAAAGAAGGCCACGATGTTTTAGTGTGGTCGCCAAGTCAATAATACTTATTTATATGAATAAGTATTTATAAAAATATCGATTGTTAACTTATTATAAGCTCAGAATAATATAAAAGCGGGTCTATGAAATCAATTTTTAAATATATGATTTCTGCCCCGCCTTTTTTATTGAATATAAGTTACTATTTCATCTAATGCTGTAATTGTATAATCTGGTATTATCGTTGTCTCATTTACTTTATTTCTTGGGTTAAACCAACAAGTTGCTATTTTAGCATTTTTGCCTCCTAATATGTCTGAAGTCATTGAATCACCAATAATCAATGATTCTCCACGCTTTTCTTCTCCAATTTTATCAAATACATAATCAAAAAACTCTGGCATTGGTTTTTGAAAACCTGTTTGTTCTGATACAAATACATCCTTGAACCAATGACCGATATTAGTTTTCTCAATTCGACGTTCTTGTGTTTCTAAAACGCCATTAGTCACTATATACAAGTCATAATTATCTTTTAATCTATCAAGTGTTTCTATTGTATTTGTAAAATGTTTAATCGGCGCATTAGCTAACTCATCTCTAAATATATAATCTGCTTCAACACCATTTACTATTAAATTATGTAATTTAAAGTACGCTTCAAATCTTTTGCTTAACACTTCATCTTTGGTAAGTTCATTTTTTTGGAACGCATCCCAGTGAGCTTGGTTAACTTTCATAAATACTTCTAAATCGGCTTGAGTTGTTTTTAAATTATAATTTTTTGCCAATTTATTAAAAGCATAAGCTTCAGCATCATGAAAATCCACTAATGTATCATCAAAATCTATCAGTAAACTTTTAATCGTCATTTTAATATCCCTCCGCTCATTATTAATAATCATTAACCATCTCAGTATACACATATTTTACACATAAAAAAATGGCCAAGGTTATCACCTTGACCATTGTATAAAAATTGAAAGACTAGAATCCAAATAATTTTGAAACTAAGCCTACACCGTTTTCTACGATGCTTACAATGCTTGTTCCTAATTTAGCGCCGTCTCCTGCGATACCTGCTTGTACTGTTTCTTTGATTGCATCAAATAATCCTGCCATAATTAATTACCCCTTTAATTTGTATTTTTTATTTATAAAAGACTTATAGTCCGAATAATTTGCCTAATAGACCTGCACCACTTGATACGATATCTACAATGCTTGAACCTAAATCTGAACCATTACCTGATTTTGCCGCTGCTACTGTGTTTGCAATCGCTTCTGCTAATTTAGTCATTTGAATTTCTCCTTTATTAATTATTAGTATAATTTATTTTTAATCTAAGTCTAGAATCCGAATAATTTTGAAACTAAGCCTACACCGTTTTCTACGATACTTACGATGCTTGTTCCTAATTTAGCGCCGTCTCCTGCGATACCTGCTTGTACTGTTTCTTTGATTGCGTCAAATAATCCTGCCATAATTAATTACCCCTTTAATTTGTATTTTTTATTTATAAAAGACTTATAGTCCGAATAATTTTCCTACTAAACCTGCACCACTTGATACGATATCTACAATGCTTGAACCTAAATCTGAACCATTACCTGATTTTGCCGCTGCTACTGTGTTTGCAATTGCTTCTGCTAATTTAGTCATTTAAATATCTCCTTTATTTAGTTCATTGATTTATATTAAATTAAAATCTAGAATCCGAATAATTTTGATGCTAAACCTACGCCATTTTCTACGATACTTACAATGCTTGTCCCTAATTTAGCGCCGTCTCCTGCGACACCTGCTTGAACTGTGTTTTTAATTGCTTCGAATAAACCTTCCATTGTAAACACTCCTCGTTAAATTTTGATTATTATGACTGTTTTTATGTTGAAAACGATGCTTTTAAACAATTATTTTGTTTAGCTATCGTTCCTTACATTTACTATAAGATAATACATAATTAAATTGTCCATTTTTCTTTACTTAACTTTAAATATGCTTCATCTGTTCATTTTTTTATTTTGCTAAACAGTTTTGAATGCTTAAGTGTATTATGCACAATTAAATCAATCAAAATTATGTAAATCCTGTATTAATAATATATTTGAAAATTGTTAAATTTATTAGATAATTTAATAATCACTACTAATACCCATAGTATGTTTTTCTGTAAACAATGCTGGTTATAGGAAAAGAATATTTAAATTTATACTCTTCTACTTTATATAAGTAAAAAAAGCTATAAAGACATCTATATGGATATCTTCATAGCTTAATTTCATTTCTAAAATATAAATTATTATAGTTCAAATACCTTCGCAAATTTATATTTCTGTTACAAATTCACGATTAGCCGTAATAAAGGTACCGTGATTTGTTTTGAGTCTCGGTGTGCCTTTAGGTGATAAAACTATCTTTTGAATTTCTAAATTATCGCCTGAATTTAATATATTAACTGCTTCACCTTCAAATTTTCTATTTATATACTCTTTACACTTTTTCAATACAGCAACAGTATCAGGTTTACTATATATATATTTATCTTGCTTGTCTTTATTAACTGGATACACATTTTTTTTATTAGCAGTTAAATAATAACCTTCAGTTGTAATAAGCCTTGGTGTACCTTTAGTAGTTTCCACGACATCTAAAACGTCTACTAATTCTCCAATTTCTAAATCTTTTTCAGCAATTTGTTTGAATTCAACATCTGCATATAAATTCGATTTTTTAACAAGCGATACCGATTGCGGTTTATATGTCAGATATTCTGCTAAACCATTATCTCTATTTGTAGACTTGCTAGCTGATACAAACTCAGTTTTAAAACTTTGTCTGTTTAAAGTTGCCAATTGACTTGCATTAGGTAAATTCATATTCACGTAAATTGCTTTATACCCATCATAGATTAAGGATATATTGAATGCGAAATCACATTGGTTCAAATCTTCCGTGTTGATATAAATATAGTTATTTTTTATTTCAAAATCGAGAATCACGTCATTTATTTCGTTATTAATTTCATTAAGTATCACTTTATCAATAATGGTTTGATCATCTTTATATACACGAATCACATCTTTAAAAGTTCCTTCGATTAAATGTGAACCTTCATATACAGCAAACACTGTCTCTTTAATTGGTAAAACATTACGTAAAGTTTCGGGCATTAAGAAATGTACTCGATTATTTTTAACAAATTTATTTGCTTTGCCACCTTGTTGCAACATAGTTATAAATTCTATTAGATTTTGATACTCTTTGTTTTTCAAAAATTGGTAGATGTTTTTAAATGTATCTGTTAATAAATAATCTTCAATATTTTTACCATATGATTCTAACATTCTCACCATTTTATCAAACACTTCATAAAACACTGGTTTATTTTTAGCTTTTAAAAATCTATTATTTTTAAATAATCGTGACATATAATCAAGTTCCACAATTCGACTAATTGCTTGATGTTCTGCTTCACTTGGAAGTTCAAGTTTCAAAACTTCATCTAAAACTATTAAATTTAAATTAGTTTTTTCAATTATATCCGTTTGACCAACTAATGATTGATTATAAGTATAACGGTTCACATGATACGTTGGTGTAGGATTCATTGATCCTGCTTTACTTTTAGATATTACTTCTATAAAGAACAATTTATCTTCGCCGTATTTCATATGTTTAAAATAAATACCATTTTCTGTAATGATATTACGCTTAATGATTTTGCCTGGTGGACCAACTGCTCTAAATATTTTTTCTATTTCATATGGAACCAAATTATTAGCATTTTTATAAGAGCTAAATCTTCCAATTTTCTTTATAGCTTTATCTGTATGTTTAACACTTTGACCAAAAGCTATATCAGAATGGTGATCTATTGCTTGATTTAATAATATTGGCAGCCCTTCCGCATCTAACCAGTCATCTGCATCTAAGAAAGTAAGGTATTTACCTACAGATTTTTTTACACCTACATTTCTAGGTTCAGATGGACTGCCTGTATTTTCTTCTAATTTTATTATTTTAATAAAATTATATTTAGTAGCAAATGCTTCAACAATTTCTAATGAATTATCACTTGAACAATCATCAACAAAAATTGCTTCTATTTTGTCTTTATTGATATTTAGTTTATTGATAGATTCTATACACGTTTCTAGAAAATACGATTTATTGTATACAGGCACTATGATAGATAGTAATTTTTCCAATCCAATAATCTCCTTTTAAGTCGCTTTTTGTAATAAAACTGCTTATACTTATTATCAAAATATGTACTTTCATTCGTTTTTGAACTATTCAATACGGAGATATGTTTTATACAAACCCTTAATTATTTTTTTAAATGAAGCGCTCTAATAAGATAACATAATTTAATTACTCACAACACAAATAACCTATATGAGACAAATTAAAAATTAAAGATTGTATATTAATCTTGTTTTCACTTTTCTAATTATTTTTAAACAAACATCATAAAAATTAGACAAAAAAACAACCACCTTCCAAGGGAGAAGGTGGCTCAAAAAGAATGAAGTAATGGAGTACTTCATAACACTATTTTATTACGCACAACAAAATTGTTCAATGCTTTTTACAATAATTTAACATTCTTTTTTAAATCCTGAAATTTGGTGAGGCACGTTAAGAAATATATTTTCAATTTTTCAATGAACTTCCCTCAATGTATTCGCAAATCTTCATTTAATACATTTTTTGTATAATTAGACAGATTATATTTCGATTTATCTAAATTATGACAACATATGCCTATACTGTCTTTTTCATAGTTGTCAATTTACTACCTAATACACCGTTACCACCTAAAATACCTACTCGATTAAACATATATCATAATCGCCAAGCTTCTGATTGATTTTTTATAGTTATAAAATCTTTATACATTCCTGATGTTTGAAGTAATGTATGATGATTACCAATTTGAATTATTTTACCTTCATTAAGCACGATAATCTCATTAGCATTTTTAATCGTTCCTATCTTATGTGCGATAGTGATTACTGTTTTACCTTTACTTAATTCATCAATAGCTTGCTGTTTGAGATGTTCATTTTCTGGGTCAATACTTGCAGTTGCTTCATCTAAAATAATAATAGATGCATCTTTCAAAATAGCTCTAGCAATTGCTATTCTTTGCTTTTCTCCTCCTAAAAGTGATAATGGATTTTCATATTTTTTAGCCAGTAAATTCATAATTTATAACATATTGTCGACTTGTGTTTCAGCTACTTGAATATTTAGTAGTTGCAATTCTTGTTCTAAGTTTTCCGTAAATAATTGTGTATTCACACCTTGAATGACCATAAAGCCCTACTTTAACAAGACAACTTTACTATAAGTAACAATAATTTTCTGATTTTTGAATTGTGATATCGACAATTACATCACATTTATATTTTTCGATACATCATTATATTATCCCAATCGATAATCGTTATCAATGTAATTTTTAATGAATAATTACAACAAACAATAATATTATAATTATACGTTTAAAATATTGTATCCATTAACTTTTAATACTCCATTTTTCTTTACACTGCACATCATTACTTTACTACACATTATAAAAAGCCCAAAAATTGTACAGAATAATAGAATTGATTATATTGTTATACTGTGTTAATTTATAAATAGAAAAAGGGCGATACACTTACGTGTGTCGCCCCAGTGAGCCCGTTAAAAAGACGGCAGCTAGAATTTAATAATGATCAAATAATCATCTCATCCTCGCCAAAGTTAGAGATGGTTATTTTTTATGGCTTGATTTAACAATTGCGATTACTAAACCTAATAAGGTAACGATGAAAGTACCGAAACCTAACATTAAGTGTAGCACTTCTACAATTGAAACCACACAAGGCGTCTCCTTTCTAAAGATTTTGTCAGTACTTTCATAAGCACCACCTCACTTTATACTGAGATTAGCCACCATCTATCCAACTTGCTCATCTTTATATTTTATCATAGAAGCAATATCTCTACTAACGAATTATAGTTTCATTTTATATCATAAAAAAATTATACGTTTTTTCATTCTACCTATAGTTTGTTGCTAAATTCCATCTACCCTAGCTGCAAAAACACTACAAAATCAATGTATATATTACAATAATATTTGAATAAAAAATTACAAATTATTAAATATATCTGTTTTTCGTATTTAGAAATAATTTAACTAATAACCTTCATTAAATTGTACGCATAAGTATATTGAGCTATTTTATGATTTCATTAAAATAATCCGTACAATTAATGCTATAATATTCAATAGGTCAGCATTAAAAAATTTATAATTAAAAGTTTTGTTAAATACAAATAATGAGAAATACTTGTATGAACTGAATTACACCAACTATGTATTATATCAATCTCTGAAAAGACTTCATTAAATAACCCTATCGAAATATTAAAAAGTACCTGCCACAACATATATGCGATGGCTAGTTTTTTTAGGTTTTAGAAGGTTTTGTACAATAAAATATTTTATTAACTATAAAAAAGTATGGTTTATCCACACTTCACAATGGTTACTTAATTCGTTTTGAACCATTACGTGTGTTTGAATATAAAAAATTAAATAAAGGGGTATGTAGAATGGAAAAAGTTTTAGGTTTATTATTAGCTAGTACATTAGTATTGGGAGCATGTGAGAACAAGGAAGAAAGTAAAGAAGAACCTAAGAAAGAAGCAAAAGCACACAAGAAAGACAAGAAAAAAGAGAAGAAGAACAATAAACAAAAGAATACTGATAAAAAATCTACTTCTAGTTCAAATGAAGAAAGCGATGAAAATAAGAAAAGTAATACTGAGCACGAAAACACACAAGAAAATAACAGTGAGAATAATCAACAAGTTAATGTTGATAAAAATACAAATAACGCTAAAAATCCAAAGCAAGAACAATCTAACAATTCAGAACAAAATATCAGCAATGATCAACAAAATAGTAATAACCAACAAACTAAACCATCAAATAGCAACAACAGCCAAATGACTGAATCTGAAATAGCTGAATGGAATCAAACTAAACCTACTACTCATGACGAATCTCAAATGGGATATGGTAAAGGTGATTATGAAGCAGCTAGAGAACAAAGTAAACAAGTATGGGATGACTCTAATGCTCATGTAGGCGGACCAGGTTGGGTTGGTAAAAATGAAGGTTATGATAGTTGGGCAAAACGTCAACAAGCAGTACAAGAAACGGCATCACAAAAATAATTTTTAGGGTAGTACGCCTACCCTAATTATTTTTTACCCTTTTTAGGAAAATTTAGCCAAATGGCAACATTTACAGTCACAAAACAAAAAATAAAACTTCTACATCATGACAGTATGATGTAGAATACCCTAATTTTAAAACTGGTAAAAAGAGTTTGGATTCAAAACTAAAGCAGAAACAGCTAATTTAGCACAACAATTAATCTAGGATTTGGAAGATGCTAAAAAATTCGAAGAATACTTCAAAGAGTGGATAATATCAAATGGAAAGGATAAACTTTCAGTAAAGTAACAATATTGATATTCATACATTTTAGATGTATTTTCAGATCATTTCTGACAAGATATACTGCTTATAAATATTACAAGAAACAAATATCAAAAATTTATATCTAATTACTCCAAATGACAAAATTACACCCTGTTCTTTAAGGCATACACATGCCAGTTATCTTATTAGTAAAGGAATATCAATTGAATATATTAGTAAAAGGTTAGGACACGCAAACATATCTATAACACTTGAGGTTTATACACATTTACTTGATGAACATAAAAAAGAGCAAGGTCAACGCGTCAGAGAATTATTCTCTTGACCCGTATTTGACACTCGCTCTCTCGAAACGTTGATATATCAACGTGTTATAGTGTCCTGGGAGGGATTCGAACCCCCGACCGATGGCTTAGAAGGCCATTGCTCTATCCAGCTGAGCTACCAGGACATATTCTTTTTGAACACAAGAATTATTATATCTAACTTATCGCTATAAAGCAATACTCCAAGCATTAAAAATAAATATGATTTTTCACTTTAATAGACTTTTTATCATCTTTTTTTAATTTCATTAAAAAATTTACTGATTTTAGCATTTTACTGGGATAAAATAGCTTAATAATTAAATGATTTTAGGAGCGAAAGCGAAATTAAACTACATTAATCGCCCCTAAAAAGTTCTATCCTCACCAATATTACTTTATTATTCCTATAACAACACGTAATTTTACATAATTTATATAATTACTAGGCTGTACGTCCTTTTATCATTATAGACTGAACGTTTCACTATCAATGATTTGATGATTACGATTATAAAAATTTAATTTTACATCTTTTTCAATTTCATCAATCAACAATTCGGCATAGGTTTCTTCTATGTTACTTCTCGATTGTGAAATACTTCCAGGGTTTATGACATGAACGTCTCCAATGTGTTCATGTTTAGCCACGTGTGTATGGCCATAAAAAGCAAATTGACATCCTGATGCTTTTGCTTGTTCTGCAAGTGGCATTCGTGTACGGTTCACATTATATAAATGGCCATGTGTATAAAATGCTTTAATACCATTTACTTCTATAATTTCTTCATTTGGAAATTCTGGATAAAAGTCCGTGTTACCTTTAACTCTATAAAAATGGCTTAATTCGCTATCATGATATTCAAATTCTGAATCACCTAAATGAATCGCAACATCAATATCATCGTGATGACTTATTACGTCAAAAAGAATACCTTGTTCTGTGTGGTTATCACTTACTATAATCCATTTTAACATCACTGTTCACCTTCTAAGTATTGTCGTAACTTTTCAATTGCTTTACCTCTATGACTTACTTCACTTTTTTCTTCAGCTGTAAGTTGAGCCATTGTTTTATTTTTGTCATCTAAATAAAATATAGGGTCATAACCAAAGCCTTGTTCTCCTATTTTACTCAAAGTAATTTCCCCTTCAACTGTGCCTTTAAATTGGACAGTTTCTTCTCCAGGAGCACTCATACTAATGACACACACAAATTGTGCAGCACGGTTGATTTCATCACCTAAATTGGTTAACAATTTATCTATATTAGCATCATCATTTTTTTCAGTTCCTGCGTAACGCGCAGAATATATTCCAGGTTCTCCACCTAAAGCAAATACTTCTAGGCCACTGTCATCAGCTATCACTCGTTTATTTAATGCTTTTGCAGCTGCTTCTGATTTTAACTTCGCATTTGCTTCAAATGTATGTCCTGTTTCTTCTACATCAAAATCTTCAATTAATTCTGTGATGCCTATTACATTATAATCAGGAAATATAACTCTAAAATCATTTATTTTACCTTTATTATTTGATGCAATTACTATATCTTCCATTGTTTAATCTCCTATTCTTGTAATTCCATTTTTTCAACTTTCACTTTCATTTTTAACCACTCTTCAATAATTAATTCTATATGTTCAGTTTCTCCTGTAGCAAAAAATTTATGTTCAGGTTGTCGTTTATATCCTGCATGTTCATTACTAAAAGTTAATAATGCACTTACTTCTCGTGCAGTTTCTAATCCAGAAGAAATCACTACTTTTTCTCCACCAAAATAATCATTTATTGGTTGGTATAACAGTGGATAGTGTGTACAGCCTAAAATCACTGTATCAGCATTACTATTTCTCCAATGCTTTAATGTCTGATGTATAATAATACTTGTGATTGTAGGGTCTTGATACCTCATTTGCTCAACTAATGGTACAAAACCAGGACAAGCTATCCCTGATACTTCAACATTAGGGTTTATATTTTTTATATGATGTCTATAGGCTTCGGATTTAATTGTGCCTTCTGTACCTAAAATTAAAACATCATTGTTTTTGGTAGTCATAATCGCTGTTCTTGCACCAGGTTCAATAACACCAATTACTGGAATAGGTAATATATTTTGCAAATGTTTTAACGCTACTGCTGTAGCTGTATTACAAGCAATTACTAGCATTTTGATATCAAATGCCATTAATTTCTGTGCTAATTCTGTAGTGAATTCCCTAACTTGTGAGCCCTCTCTTGGGCCATAAGGGCAACGCTTAATATCACCTAAATAATATATTGTTTCATTTGGAAGTTGGCGCATAATTTCTTTGGCAACAGTTAAACCACCAACTCCAGAATCAATTACACCGATTGGTTTGTCCATATTCAATTACATCCTTATTTATTATCTTGTACTTTATTGTAGCATAGTCTTGTTTTCAAAATCATTAATCATGCTAATAGTTAAGTTTTCATCCGTAATATATACAATATGTATTTACCCTATTCAACTATGAAATAATTAACTAATTTTATAAAAAAGACTTAACATTTATTGTGTAAATGTTAAGTCTTTAATAATATTGTGAAATTAATATACTTGATGATCTGAACCAAAGAATGATTTGAACATATGGAACGATGTTTCTCTATTTAAAGCGGCAATAGATGTAGTCAACGGTATACCTTTAGGACATGCGTTTACGCAGTTTTGTGAGTTACCACATTCCTGTAAACCTCCACCGCCCATTAATGCTTCTAAACGTTCATCTTTTGTCATTGAACCTGTTGGGTGTAGGTTAAATAGTCTAACTTGTGAAATTGCCTGAGCACCAACGAAGTCATTTTTGCTAGTTACATTTGGACAAACCTCTAAGCAAACACCACAGGTCATGCATTTAGAAAGTTCATAAGCAGTTTGACGTTTTTTCTCTGGCATACGTGGACCTGGACCTAAATCATACGTACCGTCAATCGGAACCCATGCTTTCATTCGTTTCAAATTATCGAACATTCTAGTACGATCTACTTGTAAATCACGGATAACAGGGAATGTACTCATTGGTTCTAATTTAATAGGTTGTTCTAATTGATCAACAATTGCAGAACATGATTGTCTTGCTTGTCCGTTAATCACCATTGAACAAGCACCACAAACTTCTTCTAAACAGTTCATATCCCAAATAACAGGAGTCGTTTTTTCACCTTTACTATTAACTGGGTTACGTCTGATTTCCATTAAACATGCTATAACATTTAAATTCTCTCTATAAGGAATTTCAAATTCTTCGTTATATGGTGTTGAGTTGTCATTGTCTTGACGTTTTATAATTAATTTAATTGTTTTTTGGCTAGGTTGCTCGTTTTGTGCAGGAGTTTCATTAACTTCTTTTGTTTCTACCATAATTATTTACCTCCCTTTGACGCCTTAGAGTAATCACGTTTACGCGGTGGTATTAAACTAATATCAACTGGTTCATAAGTAAACTTAGGTGCCTCTGTCTTGCCTTGATACGTAGCTAATGTTGTTTTCAACCATTCTTCATCATTTCTTTCTGGGAATTCTGGTTTATAATGCGCGCCACGAGATTCATTTCTATTATATGCACCAATCGTGATTACACGTGCGAGTACTAACATATTCCATAATTGACGTGTAAAGAATACAGCTTGGTTACTCCAAGTTTGAGTATCTTCAATATCAATATTTTGATAGCGTTCCATCAATTCTACAATTTTCTTATCTGTCTCTAATAATGTTTTATTTTCACGCACAACTGTAACATTTGCAGTCATGACTTCTCCTAATTCTCTATGAAGTTTATAAGCATTTTCAGTACCCTTCATATTTAATAGGTTATCAAATTTCTCTTGCTCTTCTTTAACGTGTTTTTCGTAAATGCTCTCATCTAAATCTGTATATGAATCTTCAATATTTGAAATATAGTCTACTGCATTTGGACCAGCAACAGTACCACCGTAAATTGCAGAAAGTAATGAGTTAGCACCTAAACGGTTACCACCATGTTGTGAGAAATCACATTCACCAGCTGCAAATAACCCTTTGATATTTGTCATTTGATCATAATCAACATATAATCCACCCATTGAATAGTGTACTGCAGGGAAGATTTTCATCGGTACTTTACGAGGATCATCACCGGTAAATTTCTCATAAATCTCAATAATACCACCCAATTTAATATCCAATTCATGTGGATCTTTATGAGATAAATCTAGATATACCATGTTTTCACCATTAATACCTAATTTTTGATTCACACATACATCAAAAATTTCACGTGTCGCGATATCACGCGGTACCAAGTTACCATAATCTGGGTATTTTTCTTCTAAGAAATACCATGGTTTACCATCTTTATATGTCCAAATACGGCCGCCTTCACCACGTGCTGATTCACTCATTAATCTAAGCTTATCATCGCCGGGAATCGCAGTTGGATGAATTTGAATAAATTCACCGTTAGCGTACATTGCACCTTGTTGGTATACAATTGAAGCAGCTGAGCCTGTATTAATCATTGAGTTTGTTGTCTTACCAAAGATAATACCAGGGCCACCAGTTGCCATAATAACAGCATCTGAACCAAATGATTGAATTTCAGCAGTTGTCATATTTTGAGCAACGATACCTCTTGCCATATTATCATCATCTTTGACTATACCTAAGAATTCCCAACCTTCATATTTTGTAACTAAACCGTCAACTTCATAGCTACGCACTTGTTCGTCTAATGCATAGAGTAATTGTTGACCTGTAGTAGCACCGGCATATGCAGTTCTATGATACATCGTGCCACCGAAACGTCTAAAGTCTAATAGACCTTCTTTAGTTCTATTAAACATTACGCCCATACGGTCAAGTAAATGAATAATTTTAGGTGCCGCATCTGTCATTGCTTTTACAGGTGGTTGGTTTGCTAAGAAATCTCCGCCATAAACAGTATCATCTAAATGCACTGTCGGAGAATCTCCTTCCCCTTTTGTATTTACCGCTCCATTAATGCCACCTTGTGCACAAACAGAGTGTGAACGTTTAACAGGAACAAGTGAGAACAGATCTACATGCGCGCCCTGCTCTGCTGCTTTAATTGTTGCCATTAGACCAGCTAGTCCACCGCCGACAACAATAATTTTCTTCTCTGCCATAAATTGTCACTCCCTCAAATATATGTGAAACTTTATTTTATAATTTTATAAAAATGCTAAGATTGCGCTCATACCGATGTATGAAACAACTAAGAATACAATAAGTGAAACCCAAGTGAAGATTTGTTGTGATTTTTTAGATTGTAAGATACCCCAAGTAACTAAGAATGACCATAAACCATTCGCAAAGTGGAATGTTACAGCTAATAAACATACAATGTAAAAAATCAACCACCCTGGATTAGTTACAATATCGTGTACCATATCAAAGTTCACTTCATGTCCTAACGCACGTTGTATTCTTGTCTGCCATAAATGAATTGCTATAAACACGAACGTTATGATGCCTGTGAGACGTTGTAACATGAACATCCAGTTTCTAAATGCTGAATAATGTCCTACGTTCTCTTTTGCCGTAAAGGCAATATGTACACCGTATACTGCATGATATAGTATTGGAATATAAATAACAGCAAATTCCAATACAATTAAAAAAGGTAATGATTCCATAAATCCAGCTGCCTTGTTAAACGCTTCAGCGCCTTTAGTTGCCTGATGGTTAACAAGTAAATGGACTAATAAGAATCCACCTATTGGTATTACACCTAGTAAAGAATGTAATCGTCTTAAATAGAATTGATTTTTCGAGTATGCCAAAAGGAAGTCCCCCCTGTGAAACAATTAATTTTTTAGATTTCTTTTTTTGATGTGAAAGTAATTGGAATTTCTATATAACCCCTGCGTACAATAACTCTTTATGTATTGTATGTTTGTTACAACACAATATTATTGCACAATTTTAAACATAGAAGTATTATACAAAGTCTATTTTTATACATAATTTAAAATACAGTGTTAATGAGAATATTCTCAATTAGAAAACGCTTCCACATACATGTAAAAAAAGAATTCCTGTTATTTGCTATTGTAACACTAATTAAATAGAAAATGGGCATGAGAATGATTCTCATGCCACAAAGTTTTCACTACTTTTTGTCATATAACGCTTGATGAAGATTCTCAGCAACATTTTGTGGGAGCCCTGATTTTTTTAAATCTTCTACGCTTGCTGCTTTCATTTTCTTAATAGAACCAAATGTACGTAATAATTTTGTTTTTCTTTTAGCGCCAATACCTTCTACAGTATCCAATACAGATTGTAACCCAGTCTTCTGTCTTGTTTGTCTATGGAATGTAATCGCAAATCTATGCACTTCATCTTGTATTCTTTGAAGTAAATAAAATGGTTGACTATTTTTCTTCATGGGAACAACCTCTGCATTTTCACCGTAAAGAATTTCTGATGTTTGGTGCTTATCATTTTTACGTAGTCCTGCTACAGGTATATCAAGCCCTAGTTCATTTTCAAGGACATCAAGTACACCGCTCATGTGTCCTTTACCGCCATCTACAATAATCAAGTCTGGTAATGGACTACCTTCATTAAGTACTCGCGTATAACGTCGACGCACAACTTCTCGCATAGATTTATAATCATCTGGACCTACTACTGTCTTTATCTTATATTTACGGTAACCTTTTTTATTAGGTTTACCATCCACAAATGATACCATTGCCGAAACAGGATTAACTCCTTGAATATTTGAGTTATCAAAAGCCTCTATACGAATTGGTGTTTGAATGCCCATCACATCACCAAGCTCTTCTATTGCTTTTACTGTACGTGATTCATCTTTGGCAATTAATTCAAATTTATTTTCAAGTGTGATTTCGGCATTATGATTAGCTAAGTCTACCATATCTTTCTTTTTACCTTTAAGAGGCTGAACAATTTTAGTATCTACAACTGATTGGATAATTTCTTTATCAAGATGCTTTGGGACATGTACTTCTTTAGGTAAAATATGCTGATTCAAATCATAAAACTGACCAATGAATGTATAGAATTCTTCTTCTTCCGTCTGTTGAATGGGTATCATCGTAGCATCTCTTTTAATCATATTTCCTTGTCTTATAAAGAAGACTTGAATACACATCCAACCTTTTGACACACTATAGCCGAATACATCTCTAATAGTGCTGTCAGAGGAGGTAACTTTTTGTTTTTTATTTAAATTGTGTATATGTTGAATTAAATCTCGGTACTCTTTTGCACGTTCAAAATCTAATGACTCACTAGCTTCTTGCATTTTTTGTTCTAAATTATGCAAAATTGTCTTATCTTCACCGTTTAAGAAATCTGTAATTTCTTTTGTCATCTCAGCATATTTTTCTAAATCAACTGGATAAACACAAGGGCCTAAGCATTGTCCTATATGATAATACAGACATAATTTATCAGGCATTTTATCACATTTTCTAAAGGGATAAATACGATCTAATAGTTTTTTAGTTTCTTGTGCTGAATAAGCATTAGGATATGGTCCAAAGTACTTACCGCTTCCCTTTTTAACAGTACGTGTAACAATTAACCTCGGGTATTTTTCTTTAGTTATTTTAATAAAAGGATAACTTTTGTCATCTTTTAATAAAACATTGTATCTAGGTTGATATTGTTTGATTAGGTTTAGTTCTAACAATAAGGATTCTGTTTCACTCGATGTTACAATAAACTCAAAATTTCTAATTTCACTTACTAAGCGTGTCGTCTTAGCGTCATGTGCTCCTGTAAAATAAGATCTTAATCTATTTCTTAACTTTTTGGCTTTACCAACATAGATGATTTGGTTATTGCGGTCTTTCATTAAATAACAACCTGGTTCAGTAGGAACCACCGTAAGTTTTTGTTTAATTTCTTTTTGATATGTTTCCATAATCAGAGCTGCCTCCTTTCTTTATTATTTTTATACTGGTTAAACTTGGCTTATAAAGCCAAAAGCGTTACTACTAAAAATCTATATCTATACTATTATAAAATAGCTTGGCTACATTACACAATTTATTGAAATCTCTACACTTTAACTTTATAAGTGCTTATATAAGATGACACTATTAGACGAACAATACTAGCTTCTATCAACAAAGCATTTAAGATTAAACTTATCTATAAGATTAAGAGGTTGGTCTCATTTCAATAAATTACTTTTCATATGATTAAAAAATCCAGGACATTGATATGTCCCGGATTAGGTTCTTCTTTAGTATATTATAAGTGTTTTTCGATTACTTCAGCTAAGTTTTCTTTAGGTTGGAAACCTACAACTTTATCTACGGGTTCGCCATCTTTAAATACGATTAAAGTTGGGATACTCATAACTTCAAATTTAGCAGCTGTTGATGGATTTTCATCTACATCAAGTTTTAAAATATTAGCCTTACCTTCAAAATCACCAGCTAAATCTTCTAATACTGGAGCAATCATCTTACAAGGGCCACACCAAGTTGCCCAAAAATCTACTAAATTTACCCCTGATTGAATATTTTCATCAAAGTTTGAATCCGTTACTTTTACGATTGCCATAACTGCCAATCCTCCTTAAATTTCAAATGATGAAGAAATTATAACAGACTTTATGATATTCTGCATACCTCTTGCTCACGATTATTTTAATTCTACCACGGTTACACCAAATCCGCCTTCACTTGGCATCCCGTTTCTATATGATGACACACTTTTGTGCCGTTTCAAATGATTTTGCACACCTTTTTGTAAAGCACCTGTACCTTTACCGTGAATAATATAAACTTGTTCATAGTTACTTAGCACAGCTTGATCTAGATATTGGTCTACCGCGACCATTGCTTCATCATAACGGTAGCCACGTAAATCAAGTTCCATTTTAATACTTTGTCTATTTTCGCGTTTAATCATTTTAGTAGGCTCTTCTTTAGTTTTCTTAGTTTTTTCCAAGTCTTCTAAAGGTAGTTTCATCTTGATTATACCCATTTGTACTACTGCTTCATTATTATCAATTAGTTCTAACACTTCACCTTTTTGACCGTAAGTCAATACTTTAACTTCGTCACCAGTTTTAATCGTATCCCATTTTTTCTTTTCAACATTTTGTTTAATTGATTTAGCTTCATACTGATCGTCCAATTGTTTCTTCTTATCAATCAGTTCATGTTCTTTTACATCTGCACCTTTTTTATCTCTTAATTCACGTAATTCTTTTAAAATCTCATCCGCTTCATTAGTAGCTGATTTCACACGTTGATTCGCTTTTTCTTTCGCTTCATTCATGAGTTGCTTTTCATGGTTTTGATATTGTTCATATTGTTTTGCTAAAGCATCATGTGTATCTTGAGCTTCTCTAAGCAGTTGGTCTAACTCAATTCGTTGTTCATCTACACGTTTTGAATTTGTTTCAAGCGAAGCTATCATTTCATTAATTTCTTGTTCGTCTTGGCCAATCATAGATTTAGCTTTTTGAATAACTTGAATGTTTAGCCCTAGTTTTTTTGAAATGTCAAAAGCGTTTGAACGTCCTGGGACACCCATCAATAATTTATATGTTGGGCTCAGTGTATTAACATCAAACTCTACACTCGCATTCATAACTCCGTCTCTATTATAACTATATGCTTTTAATTCTGGATAGTGTGTAGTTGCCATTACTAAAGAACCTATATCATGTACATAATCCAAAATACTCATTGCTAAAGCAGCACCTTCGCTTGGATCTGTTCCTGCGCCTAATTCATCGAATAAAATCAAACTATGCTTTGTTGTTTCTTGTAAAATCTCAACGATATTTTTCATATGAGAAGAAAATGTAGAAAGTGATTGTTCAATAGATTGTTCATCACCAATGTCACAGAAAACATTTTCAAATACACTCAACTTACTACCATCAAGTGTAGGAATTAACATACCTGATTGTGCCATCATAATGATTAAACCAAGCGTTTTTAACGTAACTGTTTTACCACCAGTATTAGGACCAGTAATAATAACCGTCTCAATATCTTGTGCAAATTCAATCGTATTAGCTACAACAGTATCTCTATCCAATAAAGGATGATAAGCTTTTGGTAGATATACTGTTCTTTCAGCAGTAAATTCTGGTTTAGTTCCTTTAATTGAACTCGCATAACGCGCTTTGGCAGTTAGGAAATCAATTTGTCCCATTATAGATTCTGACATTAAACAAGCTTCAGCTTCTTCCGCCACATAGCCCGTGAGTTCAGATAAAATTCTTTCTTTTTCAACTGCTTCATCATTACGTAAACGGCTAATTTGATTACTCATTTCTACAATAGATGATGGTTCAATATATAAAGTCTGTCCTGAAGCCGATTGATCATGAACAATACCATTAAAATCTTGTCTATACTCAGCTTTAACCGGTATAACATTACGTTCATTACGTACAGTTACAATTGCATCGGAAAGTTTTTTCTGATTACTTTGGCTTTTAACAATTTTATCTAAGTTTTGTTTGATACGCTGTGTCGTACTAGAAATTTTACTTCTAATACCTTGTAATTCATAACTGGCATTGTCATATAAATCATACGCATCACATTTTTCGTGTATACTTTGATATAAAGTTGTTAAAATTGGTAACTGTTCCATTCTATCATTGAGAATTGGGTAATTAATCGTTTCTTCTTCGCTTATAAGATTGTTATAAAATGTCTTATATTGATTTTGTATTTGTATAAGACGTTTAATTACATTTAATTCACTCACATTCAGTACGCCACCAATACTAGCTCTATGAATAAACGCTGAAACTTTTGCTAACCCGCTTAAACTAGGCATACGATGTTTGTTGTAAATTTGTGCAATTTCATCAGTCTCATTCATTTGAAATTCTACAGTATTAAAATCCGTAGCAGGTGTCATAGCTATAACTTTTTCTTTTCCTAAATCACTAATTGCTTCATTTTCAACTAACAATTTGATTTTATCGAATTCTAAGACATCTAATGATTTCTGTCTCATCTAATCCCTCTATTTCTTCAATTTAATATTATTTTCTATTAGCGATTTAAAATCTTCGCGAGACATCGTATTAATAACTCTATCTTTTTTTACAAATCCTTTTTGTGCAGTTGCGATACCATATTTCATAAATTCTAAATGATCTATATGATGTGCATCTGTATTAATTGTTAATTTAACATTAGGATGTTTTTTTACAGTTTCTGCATTTAAATCTAAGCGTTTAGGATTTGCGTTAATTTCTAAAATTGTATTTGTTTCAGCTGCTATCTCACATAATCTGTCAATATCCGGTTCATAGCCTGGACGTTTACCTATGATGCGTCCTGTCGGATGCGCAATATGCCTAACATAAGGGTTACGGCATGCATTTTCCAAACGTTGCATAATTTCCTCTTGTGATTGATTAAAACTTTGATGTATTGCAGCTATAACATAATCTAATTGTGCTAATACTTCATCATCATAATCTAAACGTCCATCTGGTAATATATCCATTTCTATTCCTGAATAAATATCAATTTCATCATATTTCTCATTTAAAGCTTTTATTTCTTCATTCTGGCGTAATAACCTTTCTACAGACAAACCGTTTGCTACTTTCAAACTCTGCGAATGGTCTGTAATTACCATAAATTGATATCCTTTTGCAATATTAGCTTTGATCATTTCTTCTAAACTAAATGCACCATCACTATATGTTGTATGCATATGAATATCTCCTTGGACATCATCTAATTTTATAATCTCTGATAAGTCTTTATCAAACTCACTGCCATCTTCTCTAATTGCAGGTTCAATCCAATTAACACCAAAATGTTCGTAAATCTCTTTTTCACTTTGGTATTGAATGATGTTTCCATCTGCTTGTTCAATTCCATATTCGCTCACTTTTTCATCTTGTTCTTTTGCTAATTGACGTATGCGAATATTATGATCTTTGGAACCTGTAAAGTGCTGTAATGTATGATAAAACGCTGATGGTTCGATCAGCCTAAAATCAACACCAATGGTTTCATCATCAAAACTTAGCTCTAATGATACCTTTGTTTGACCAACGGCAACATCTTTAACTTTGTTCGGAATATTTAATAATGCTTGTTGTACACTGGCTGGTTCATCTGTACTAATTATATAATCTAAATCCTTACTCATTTCTTTATATCTTCTAAAACTTCCAGCAACTTCATATTGTACAACGGCGTCAATTTGTAACAAATATGCATCTATAATTTTATTTAACCCACGCATTTGGTCAATAGGATAATTATCTTTTTTAGCGCCTAATGCTTTTACAGCTTCCAATATATTTTGTTCTGTCTTTTTGGCAAAACCACTTAATTCACTTACTAATCCTTGTTCACATGCAGCTTGTAACGCTTCTTTCCCATCAATATTCAATTCTTTATATAACTTAGCTATTTTTTTACTACCTAATCCTTGAATCTTCAATAATGGAATAAGACCTTCTGGTACTTCTTGCTTCAAAGATTCTAATGTAGATGATGTGCCATGTTTTCGGTATTCATCTATTACGTCACCTACGCCTTTGCCGATACCTTTTAATTGAGTCACATCTTCTATTTGTTCTATAGGACGTTCGTCAATTTCAAGGCTTTGCGCGGCTTTTCTATATGCAGATACTTTAAATGTATTTTCACCTTTTAATTCCATATAAGTGGCTATTTTTTCTAATAATTGAATAATATCTTTTTTTGTCATTATTTTCACTCCATAGAAAAAGGTCAAGACAGATTACTGCTTCAAATTCAGTAAATTGGTTATGTCCTGACCTCCTATATTTTATAAAACTTTATATGTTTATATTCTAAAACATTCTATATATTTAGTACATAAGTTGATATAAATGGCACGTGAAATATAAAGTGTTCAGCTAAATGGCCTTCCATCAACTGTTGTTGCATGAATTCAAGTGGGTACATTGAAATCATATAAACCAAAGTAGCGCAAATAATAGTTGAAGAAATAACACTCATTATTACACCTAACATACGACTTACCCAATTAGGCTTTCTAGATGTAATTACATTATCAAATACAACGACAATAGCATAACAAATTACTTTAGTAACAGTTGCTATAATCAAAAATGCTATAATATGATCAAAACGCTGCTGTAGATTATCAAATTGAAATGCATAGTTCAAATCATATGCACGCGTTTTAGGAAATGGCACAAATAATTCTAATCGTTGTGAAATTTGTGAATGTAAACGATGGGCCACCCAAAGTGAGAATATGGTTGAACCTAAATGTAACGACCCCAACCAAATACCTCTTCTAAACCCAATCATGCCTATGTAAAGGAAAATAATTATGATTATTAAATCGCTAATCATTATTCTTCTCTATTTTTTAATTGTTTTATTTCTTGTTGTAAACGGTAATTTTCTTCTTCTAGCTGTACTTTTTCATGCATTATGTTTACGGCTGTAAGAATAGCTTTTCTAGTAGTATCAAGACCTGCGCTTTTACTAGCTAGTGTTTTCAGTCTCTCATCTACTAAATGCGCTACATAACGGATATGCTCAGGGTTGTCTTCTCCGACAATTGTATAATGTTGATCATTTATAGTTACGTTAATCCGATTTTTAAACTCACCCATATAATAACTCCTGACTTTGAATGTAAATTTCCGAACTTATTCTTTCATTAATTCCATTAAGTATGTAATTTAGTTATTTAGAATATTTATCACGAACTATTATACACGACATAATATTATTTTGTAAGTGGTGAGATTTGTTATATTAGAATTTCTTGTGATTTATTCTTTTTTTGTCTATATAAAAAGATTTTCTCTAATCTTTATATATACTATCCATTCGTGCTATTCTCAAATTTTATACGTGTGATATGATATTAAATGTCTAAATTTTAATTAAGATACTTATATAAAGCGAGGTCAATAACATGTCTAATGTTGTACACAAACTAACTAAACAACAAATCGACCAATTACTGTCGAAAATACCTTTTGATACTACAAATGTATCTCAAGGTATGAAAGCTAAAACAAAATATAAAAATACATCTATTTCTGTATATAATTCAAATAAGGTAATGTTTCAAGGTAAAGATGCTGAATCCATCGCAGCCCAATTATTACCAAATGCCATTCCCACTAAAAAAAACGCAACTAAAACATCTAAATCATCAAATTCACAACAAACAATACAATATAACCGCTATCAATGTATAGGAAGTGATGAAGCTGGCAGTGGAGATTACTTTGGACCGCTTACGGTATGTGCCGCTTATGTTTCTAAAAAAAATATTCAAATCTTAAAAACATTAGGCGTAGATGACTCCAAAAGATTAACTGATGCTAAGATTGTTGAACTAGCAGAACAACTTGTAACTTTTATCCCTCACTCATTGTTAACAATGAACAATGAGAAATATAACGAAAAACAAAAAGCTGGGTGGTCTCAAGTGAAAATGAAAGCTGTGTTACACAATGAAGCTATTAAAAATGTGACACAAAAAATTGATACGGAGGAGTTAGATTATATTGTCATTGACCAATTCGCTGAGCCTGGCGTATACAAACGCTACGCGTTGAGCGAACTACCATTTAGTAGTAAAACTAAATTCGAAACTAAAGGAGAATCAAAATCCATTGCCATTGCAGCTGCAAGTATTATCTCACGATATGCGTTCGTTAAACATATGGATAGTTTATCTCGTGCAGCAAAAATGGAAATCCCTAAAGGTGCGAGTAACAAAGTTGACTTAACCGCCGCTAAATTAATTGAGCGTAAAGGCATAGCTTATCTTGATAGTATTTCAAAAAAACATTTTGCAAATAGACAAAAGGCTGAAAACTTAGTACAAAAAAAATATAAATAAGAAAATAACACTACTTTCAACCTATCATTTACCATTATATTCTCTTAACATTATGACGCGTTCATTGAAAGATTTTTCTAGTTACACTGTAAATCTAGTAGGTCTTATTTAATACATCAAATAATCTGATATAAATATAAAACACACCTCCATGTTTGAAATCATACTTAATCCCAAAAGTTGGACTAAAATCTAACTTTTAGAAGTGCACGTCAATGGAGGTGTGTTTTTAGTTTATATGTTTACTTTAAACCACTTTCAACTATATTCTATATTTTTTATAGTATTAAAAGCATATAGCAATTTAAGTATGACTATCTAATTGTAGCACCTTCTGCTTGTAAAGCAGTCAATATTGCTTCATGTACCGCATTCACTTTATCATCCGTAAGTGTATCTTCAGTATCTAAATATGATAAACGAATTGCTATTGATTTTTCATCTTCAGCGACATGTTCGCCCTCATAAACATCAAATACTTCAGCTTCTTGTAATATATCGTCACCATTTTGCTGAATTATATTTACTAATTTTGCTGAAGGTATATCGCGGTTGATAACTAATGCAATATCTCTTGATACGCCTGGGAATCTAGGTATTGGTTGATAATTAATATAACCTACAGATACTGCCATTAATTCATCATAATTCAACTCGAATACGTAAGTACGTTTTAAATCATTGTCTTTTTCAATTTGTGGATGTAATTCTCCTACAAATCCAATAACTTTTCCATTTAATTTCACGTAAGCCGTTCTACCTGGGTGTAAACCGTTAATTTCGCCAGCTTCATATTCAAATTGTATATCTAACTTCTCAGCCACTCGATCCACAATACCTTTAGCTATGAAGAAGTCTATTTCTTCCTTCTTACCTTGCCAAGCGTTCACTGTATAATCACCTGTTAAGATACCACTTAAATATTCAACCTCATCTGGTAATTCACCTTCACCGTTACCAAAGAAGACACGACCAAGTTCATATAAGCGCACTTGGGTATTTTTACGTGCTACATTATATGCAACAGCATCAATTAAATGTGGAATCAAACTTTGACGCAACGTAGAATGTGCTTCACTCATTGGCATTAACAACGCAACTGTATCACGGTTTTGCAATGCAAAGTGGTTAGCTCGTTCTTTATCGACAAGTGAATAATTAATAGCTTGGTTTAAGCCTGCACCTTCTAAAGACGCTTTTACAATACGAGACTTAGACTGTCTATCCGTTAACGAACCATGAGTAACATGTTCAAATACTGGTAGTGTTGAAGGAATTTCATCATAACCATATATACGTGCGATTTCTTCAATTAAATCTTCTTTAATTGTGATGTCTTTACGACGTGAAGGCACCATAACAGTTAGTACATCATCAGTGTTCGTTGTTTCAAAACCAAGTTGCACGAAGATAGCTTCAATGTCTTTTGCAGCTAGTTCAAAACCAATTGTTTGATTAACTTTTGAAACCGAAATATCAATAGGTGTTACAAACTCACCCAAATCACCTTCAGCGACACGTCCTTGTGTAACAGTACCACCTGCGTATGTTTGCAGTAAATAACAAGCACGATCAACCGCTTCGTCTACAAATTCTGTAGCAATTCCTTTTTCAAAACGGCTAGAAGCTTCACTTCTTAAATTCAATCGTCTTGATGTATGGCGAATTGATACTGGATCAAATATAGCACCTTCAATAACAACATTTGTTGTCGCTTCAGTTACCTCTGAGAAGTCTCCGCCCATCACACCAGCAATAGCAATTGGTGAATTACCGTTAGTGATCACGATATCAGATGTTACTAATTTACGTTCTTGATCATCTAATGTTGTTATAATTTCACCTTCTTTTGCTTGGCGAACATCGATTTGTTTAGAACCAATTTGGTCTTTATCAAACATGTGTAACGGCTGGCCATATTCAATTAAAACATAGTTTGATATATCAACTACATTATTAATCGGACGGATGCCTGCTTTAATCAAACGCATTTGCATCCACTCTGGTGAAGGTTCGATAGTTACATTTTTTACGACACGCGCACTATAATAAGGTACTTTATCTTCATTTTGAATAGTTACACTGATTTCATCAGCAGTTTGTTCATTATTTTCATTACTTTTGGTTTCTGGTTTTACCATTGGCACATTATATAACGCTGCCGTCTCATAGGCTGTACCAATCATACTCAATGCATCAGCTCTATTTGGTGTAAGGTCAAATTCCATAACTTGATCATCTAAATATAACGCAGTCAACGCATCAGTACCAGGCGTCACTTCTGATGAAAATACATAGATACCGTCCTCGAATTGTTTAGGCACTAAGTTTGTTGGTACACCAATTTCCTGAAGTGAACAAATCATGCCTTCTGAACGTTCTCCACGTAACTTTGCACGTTTAATTTTCACTCCACCTGGTAATCTACCTCCAACCGTTGCAACAATAACTGTTTGACCGGCATCTATATTAGGTGCGCCACAAACGATTTGGACTGGTTCTTCTTCACCAATATCAACTTGGCAAACATTGAGTTTATCGGCATCAGGGTGTGTCGCTTTTGATTGTACATAGCCTACAACTAGATTTTTAATGTCTTTTGTATAATCAATAATATCGTCTACTTCAATACCAGTTCGTGTGATACGTTCAGCAAGCACGTTAACAGGTTGATCAACCTCAACATATGATTCTAACCATTCTTTTGAAATAAACATTATTTTTCACCTCTATCTTCTACTGCTTTAAATTGATTTAAGAAACGTACATCATTGGTATAGAAATGTCTTATATCTTCAATACCATATTTCAACATTGCAATACGGTCTGGACCCATTCCAAATGCAAAACCAGAATATTTAGTTGAATCAAATCCTGCCATTTCAAGTACGTTAGGATGTACCATTCCAGCACCTAAAATTTCAATCCACCCTGTTTGTTTACATACATTACAACCTTCTCCTTTACACTTGAAGCAAGATACATCTACTTCTACTGAAGGTTCTGTAAATGGGAAATAGCTTGGACGTAAGCGAATCTCTCTATCTTCACCGAATAATTGTTTTGCCAATAATTCTAATGTCCCTTTTAAATCACTCATTTTAATATTTTCATCTACAACTAATCCTTCAATTTGTGTAAATTGATGACTATGTGTAGCATCATCTGAGTCACGGCGATAAACTTTTCCTGGACATAAAATTTTAACAGGCCCTTGTCCATTACGTTTTTCCATAGTCCTTGCTTGAACTGGAGATGTGTGTGTACGCATTAATATTTCATCAGTTATGTAAAAACTGTCTTGCATATCCCTAGCTGGATGAGATTTTGGTAAATTTAATGCTTCAAAATTATAATAATCTTGCTCTACTTCAAAGCCATCTACAATTTCATAACCAAGACCTAAGAATAAATCTTCAATTTCTTCGATTGTGCGTGTTAATGGATGTTTTGCACCATTAGCAATTTTACGGCTAGGTAATGTCACATCGATTTGTTCTTCTTTAAGTTGTTGTTCTAATTGTTCGTTTGCTAACAATTCACGGCGTGAGTCAATTTCGCCTTCAATTGTCTGTCTCACTTCATTTACTTGTTGACCGTAGGCAGGCTTTTCTTCATTCGGTAGATCTTTCATATGCTTCATTAATCCAGTAACTGAACCTTTTTTTCCTAAATACTTAACCTTTACATCTTGTAATTCTTTTTCATTTTGAGCTTCATTGATATCCACTAATGCTTGTTGTTTTATTTCTGACATAGCTTCTGTTTGTGTCATACTTAGCCCTCCTATTTTTTAAATATGATCGAGTTATTTAAATTAAAAAACCACACAAAAAAGACTTTCATCCCTTGAAACTGGGACGAAAGCCTTCCGTGGTACCACCCAAATTTATGCATAAGCATACACTTGTTGTCATTGATAACGGAAATGATATCCGACTTAAATTTCTTTAAGTAACCAAAAAGGTGAAAAAAACTAAATACAGTGGATTATCTTTCAGTCTTGAATAATCTCCCTTAAGCATCTGTATATTATAGTTTACGTCTTTTTATCGGTAATTATTTAAATTTCATTCTCTTTATTATATACGATTATTCACAAAAGGGTCAACCTTTCAAGTGATACATTACAATACTTCCTGCAATGGCAACGTTTAAGCTTTCAGCTTTACCATAAATCGGAATTATTAAATTTTGTGTGGTTTGTTCTAATAATTTTGGATTTACGCCATCGCCTTCATTGCCTAATAATAATGCAAATGCATCTTGACTTGAAACTTGATGGTAATCTACTGCATTCTCTAATGCTGTACCGTATACTTCGCCTTCAAAATTTTCAATAAACTCACTTAAATCTTTTGTGACAATAGGTAAATGAAATACACTTCCTTGGCTTGCACGTAATACTTTATCCTGATAAGGATCTGCAGTGCCTTTTTCAAGCACTATTAAATCTAACCCTGCCGCATCTGCAGTACGAATTAAAGTACCTAAATTACCTGGATCTTGTATACAATCAATAAGTAACACTTGTTTAGCAGAAGTAATTTCATATTCAGTTTTTTCAATAACAGCGAAAAAACCTTGTGGTGTCACTGTACCTGATAATACTTCTGCAACTTTCAGGTTAATTTCAAATACTTCTTGTGCATAATCTTTTAATTTATCATCCAATCTATCTGCATCGACAACGTATAATTGTTGGATTATCAAATTACTTTTATAAGCTTCTTCGATTAAGTGGTAACCTTCAATAAGTGCTAATCCAGTTTTATCTCTTTCGCGTTTCTTTTTTAATTTATTCGCGCTTTTAACTTTACTATTTTGTGCTGAAGTAATCATTTCCATAGCATAGCCTCTTTATCATTTTATTTTTCAACCTCTGAATAAATGTGTAATATTTGTATGAATATTTTTTGCGATTTTAGAAAACGGTTGTTCTTTTTCTACTAATACACTATCACCATTATAAGTTATTTCGTCTCCTTTAACAGGGGAAATATCATTAAGGAATTGAATTTTCAATGTTTGTGTTACTTGCAAGTTTTTATCATTCATTACTTGAAAATGAATATGTGGTTCAGATGAATTACCCGAATTACCAACATTAGCTATATGTTGACCACGTAATAATTCATCACCTTTTTCAATTTTAAATGAATGTGGTTTAATGTGTGCAATCAGACTATATTCTTTGGGCCCATGTTTTATAACTATATAATTTCCTTCGGGATGAACTGTATTCATCTCACCTGGTATACTATCTGGGATTCCGTCGACTATTTCTTCAACAACACCATTTGCTGGAGCAACAATCGGCGAATCATAAATATGATAATTCTCACATTGGTTTAAATCACCTTTATATGTACATCCATCTTCAATTTTTATAAGATCCATTGCTAATCTCTGATTTTTATATTGATAATGATAATTGATTAACTCATTGTCGCCGCCCCAATAGACAAGACATTTGGATTTAATTGGTATCGTGTAATGTTGTTTTGATTGTTTTATACCACGTATATGTTTAATCGGTAACAACGTCATTCCGATAATTTCCTGATATTTGTTTAAAAAAACACTTACACCCGTGCTCAGGTTATCATCAAACCAAATAAATTCTTGATGTCGATTTATATGTAAGTGTCTATATAAATGATTTTGACCTCTAATGGCATTATAATTACTTAATATTTTTTCCAAATCATTTATAGACGTAACATCTTGAAAATAATCACTAAAATGATTGTATAGCCATTGAACATCATTGTTTTCTATCTTATTTATAATAATTTGCGCATTTATTGTTTCCATCATTTTTACACAACCCATCAGTTGATAATAAAAAAATTTCTATCTTTAAAATAAAAAATCGTTCAAAAATTATCAAGTGAATAATTAATGAACGATTTGATTAGGTTAAAACATAACCTTTAAATTATTGAAATTATTTTGATACAACTTCTTCGCCATTGTATGAACCACAGTTCTTACATACACGGTGAGATAATTTGTATTCTCCACAATTTGGGCATTCTGTCATACCAGGTACTGAAATTTTTAAATGCGTACGACGTTTATTTTTTCTTGTTTTAGACGTTCTTCTTTTTGGTACTGCCATGATAATCCTCCTTATATTCAAACACTAAATAGATATTTTTAGATTCAATAATCCATTATACTATAGATTACTTAAATCTGCTATTGCTCTTCGTCATATAATTGTTGTAGTTTTTGAAGCCTAGGATCGATTTGCTCTGATTCGGAAGATTCCTTCTCTTGTGCAAGTTCAATCGCTTGTTCTTCGTCAATAACTTCCCAACCATTACCTTCTCGTAACATCTGATCGCTTTCATTTGAAAAAGCACGCATTGGCTTTTCAATAATAACTAATTCTTCAGCAATATCCTTTAGATTTATCATACCGTTTGTTGCATCATGGTAATGTTCATCATCTTCTTCATCGTTGCCATATTGCTCATATCCTTCTAAATCAAAAATCTCTTGAGAGTTAATATCTAAAGGAACTTCAACTGGAACCAATGTACGTGCACACGCCATTGTGTATGTTCCTGTTATATGCATATCTGCAATGACTTCATTTGATCTGACGGTTAATTTACCCTCAACATCAATATCAGATAGATCTATTAAATCTAATGATTTTACTAAATGATCAAAATTAACCGTTTGATGGAACTCAAATGGTTTATCTTGGAATTTTCTTAATTGTGTTATTGACCATTTCATATGGCTTCACCTCTATCAAGCACAAAATTTATTTTAACTTTATAGACATAAGTTGTCAAGATTTTTTCTTAACACAATTATATCTGTTACAATAACTATAATGAATTCTGAAAGGAAGAATTGCAAATGAAAAGTGTTGCACTAATCACTGAATATAATCCTTTCCACAATGGTCACTTATATCATGCTCAACAATCAAAGTCAACAACCGGCTCTGAAGTTACTGTTGCAATAATGAGTGGAAGCTTTGTGATGAGAGGACAACCAGCAATTTATAATAAATTTAAACGCACGCGTATGGCACTAAGTGTGGTCGACTTGGTAATTGAACTTCCTATCTTTGCATCGTTATCAGCAGGACAATATTTTGCTGAATTAGCCGTAAAAGTTGCTGATTATTTAAATATTGATCATTTATCTTTTGGTAGTGAGTCTGGAAATATTGATGCTTTTCTGACACTAGCAGAAGATATTTCAAATACAGAACAATCATTACAATTTGCCGAAAAAACAAAAGAAGGTAAAAGTTATCCTAGAATCCTAAGTGAACTAATAACTAATAATGAGTTACTATCTTCACCAAACAATACACTAGGTATTTCTTATATCAGAGCAATTCAAAAATGGGCGCCAACAATACAACCATGGACCATATCACGTTTACAAAGTGCACATCATGAAGAAGAGATAGCAAACTTAAGTTTTGCTAGTGGCACGTCAATTCGCAAATCACTTCAAAATGCTAATACCCAATGGAAACAAGTAGTCCCTGAATCTGTGCACCCCTACTATACTATTCCAAATGTTTCAGTTTCTGACACATTTCACTATTTAAAATATGCAATATTAAGCCAAGATACAGATTCCTTAAACCAAATTTACACCATGAGTGAAGGTTTCGAAAATCGTATTATTCAATTTATTGACCAAGCAAAAGATTTCGAACATTTTATGGCACTATTAAAAACGAAACGATTTACCTATACACATATTCAAAGATTATTAATGAATATTTTATTGAATTTTAAACAGCAACAAAAACCTGAAGCAATACATGCCGTTAGGGTATTAGGTATGACTCAAAAAGGCCAGCAATATTTAAAGCAGTTGAAGCATCTTTTTCCTGAACGCAATTTCATTACTCAGCTCAATAAGCAAAATGCACATTTTTTCAAACATGAAATACATGGAACAAAAATTTATAACCTTATTTCAGGTGAAGCTGCCAATGACTTCAATACACCTGTTATACGTGTTTAAAGCGGATCTATACAATACAAATTCGTAATCGATGTTATCTTAACTATTTGTTTATTTATTCAAAAAGAGTGGTTCAATAATCAAAATAACCAATTAGATTATTGAACCACTCTTTTTGTTATTTTTTAAATTTTTCATTCAAAGCTTTTTCAACATGTACAGGCACAAAATCTGACACGTTAGCTTTATACGCCGCTACTTCTTTTACTACACTGGAACTTATAAACGAATAATTTGTACTCGTCATCATATACATCGTTTCTACGTTGTTGTTAAGCTTTTTGTTCATAGATGTTAGTCTTAACTCATATTCAAAGTCACTCACAGCTCTTAATCCTCTGATTATTGTTTGCGCACCGATTTCGTCACAAAAATCAACCAACAATCCATTAAAATGATGCACTGTTACATTATTTAAATGTTTTACTGATTCTTCAATTAGCTCAATACGTTCTTCAATTGAAAAAGTGCCTGCTTTATTACTATTTTTCAAAACACAAATATGTAACTCATCAAAACGATCCGCACTCCTATCTATAATATCGATATGACCGTATGTGATTGGATCAAAACTCCCTGGAATGACTGCTTTAGTTGTAGACATTTTAATCTCCTTTTTCTAATAACAAAGTATCTGTCAATCCATAATGATAACGTTTTATCACATGGAATGGCTCAGTTTTTATATTTTCGTGATGATGGAACTCACAAACGATAATACCATTTTCTTTTAACAAATTAAACTTTGTGATACCTTCAAGTGCTTCATCTATCAAACCTTTTTCATAAGGTGGATCCAAAAATATCACGTCAAATTGGATATCTCGTTTAGACAATGCTTTTAAAGCGCGATCTGCATTGTTTTTATATACTTCTGCCTGTGATTCGATATTTAACATTTTTAAATTTGCTTTAATCACTTTTACTGCTTTAAAATTTTGATCGACAAAAACCATTTGATCCATACCACGTGACAAGGCTTCTATGCCTAAAGCACCACTACCAGCAAATAAATCTAAACCTATACCTGAAACTTCATGTAAACTATTAAAGATACCTTCTTTTACTTTATCCATTGTTGGTCTTGTATTACGCCCTTCCATACTTTCAAGCGCTTTACTTTTATGTATACCCGATATCACTCTCATACAATACACACTTCCATTCTTAAAATAAATTTTATATAATGCTTAATGCACAGGTAAGGAGGAACAATTTAATGAAACAATCTTTTATAAAATTAGGTGAAGGCCTAACAGATTTGTTTGAGTTTAATACATTAATCGAATACAACTTCGAAAGAATCGATCACCTTATTTATTTCCATTCACCTAAATCTAAAACTCAACGTTCATCTGTCGCACTAGTCATGAAACCAACCAGCGGACAGCATTTCCAAGCAATGTATATAATGCTTAATGCCCTTAATTATCCATATCCAAGCTCAAATAAAAAATTCGAAATGATCAACAATCAAGCAGCTAAATATAATGTAGTCGTAAAAGCGATTGAAGTTCAACCACTCGAATTGTTCCACGAAACTGAACTGTATTTCAATTATTTAACAAGCGTCTTGAGATTACAAAGATGGATACCACCTTTACAGTAAAGAAAAAAATAAGCCACACTAGACATACGTTGTACTATTGTGGCTTCCATATTTTCATCAGTTGATGCATTTAACTTTTGTAGCTTTATGTTTTATATCTGACGTAATGCTTACATTATCTCATGTTGCTCTTTTTCATAAGTTTTCTTCAAATACTTATAAGGTGAACCTTCTACATGTTTAACATATTTAAGTTTCATCAATTTGTTTACAACATCATCCGCTTCCGCCTCATTAATATACATGACTACGAAACGATCTTGTCTATTTGTACTTACAATATGCCCAAATTTTCTTATTTGTCTTTCATGTTTCATATGCTTCAAATATATAATCAAGCTTATTCTAGGTATAATATTCATATTCTTATCACTCCAATTATTAGCCATTATATAATATCATGTCTTTTTCAATTTATAAATAACAATTATTTTGAACTCTCCTGTACTTTTGCTATATTACTTTATATACACAACTTGAGGAGGAATGTTCGTGACAAAATTCAACAAACTAATTAAAGGCGGTTTTTTAGGCACAGTAGGTTTAATGGGTAGTATTTTCTTTTTCACTAAATATAGTACTAAGCCACATAATCAAAGTATACCACCTTTCTTTTCTAAACCCGCACCATATATTTTTGCACATCGCGGTGGCATGGCAGTTAGACCTGAACAAACTAAATTAGCTTTTGATAACGCAGTTGCCCACGAAATAGATGGGTTCGAAACAGATGTAAGGTTAACAAAGGATCAAGAACTTGTTGTTTTTTATGATGCTGACGTGGACCGCACTACAAATGGTTCCGGAAAAGTAGCAGAGCATACTTTAGCAGAACTTAAACAATTAGATGCTGGTTATCATTTTACCGATATTAATGGCATTCAGCCTTATCGTGGCGATATAGATGCAAAAATATTAACGTTTGATGAATTATTAAAAACGTATCCAAACCAACTTATAACCGTCAATTTACAAGATGATCCAAAAAGTGAACAAGGTCAGCTTGCGCCTGAAATCATCTATGAAATTATCGTTGCTAATAACGCACAACAACGCGTTTTAGTATCTAGCTTCTATAGCAAACAAATTGAACGCTTTAATATAATAAGTAATGGTACTGTAGCCATTGGCGCAAGTCAAAATGAGGTTGCAGAAGGATTGTTAAAATTTTACACCGGACTAGGTAATACTTTTCAACCACGTGCCAACACTTTCCAAATGTTTGTATCATTCAAAGGCATAAAATTAACTTCACCTAAGTTTATCAAATGGTTAAACGAGCGTAATATCGTCCCAGCTTATTGTGGCGTAAACAACCTTGATTTAATGAACGATTTGGTTTTTTACGGTGCGCATACATTAATAACTGACAGACCCGATTTAGCACAACGTTTTAAAAATACTTATCACTAAAATATAAAAAATAGGGCAACGATACCAAAATGTATATTTTGATTTCGTTGCCCTGTTTCTATAGCTCAATAACTAAAGTAACTCTTTTATTTATAAAGAACAACTACATGATCCGCCTGTTGCACAACCACCTGCATCTTTTTGGAAAAATGGGTTTCCTGCTTCAATTTTTACATTTTCAGAAACTGCATATGCAATTTTCACTATCACTTGGTCGATTAATTCTTGCAATGCGACTTCTTTTTGTTTGTGGTTCATGACGACAGGTAACATTTCATATGCTCTTTTACGTTTTCGCGTATCTAACATCACGTTTTGGTAATCTGGATGATACTTACCAAAACGCATAATTTCATCGTATTTATCTTTTGACTTTAAAAAGGCTTGGTACAGGAGATGTGCTTCGTCATTATTAGCAAGCGCTTGTTCTGCCTGTCTGTATTCTTGATACAAACGAGATTCTAATATTTTATCACTTAAATCTTCTATTTCATCGAGTACGGTCAGCGTTTCCTCAGTTATCATAATCAACTATCTCCTAACTATTTATCTTCTACAAAAATCAGCGTATAGTAACCATTTGTTACTTCTCCACCCATTTCATTATATTTTGAGTTTAACATTCTAGATCTATGAATATCCGAATTCAACCAACTATGAATAAGTGTTGGCACTTCATTGAAATCATAACCCACGTTTTGGCTCGTAGATACAAATGGTATCTCTTGCTCATTTAATTGCTGTTTTAAAGCATCTTCAGTAAATTCAACACTATCAGTACCTATTGCTTCATACAAGTTAAACGATGCAATGTGTGCTAAATCATTATTTATACTTAACGGTTCAGCATCTTTTAACCTTCTCATTTCATTTGTAATTTCATATAATGTCATCAATTGGTTTGCATTTTGCTCATATGGCAAATCTTTTTGTTTACGCGTAACTTCTCCATCTTCTTTATCACTCAACATTTGATAAGGTTTAAATGCTGCTAATGCATCACTGTCTAAATACCTAACTGCAACAATTTTATTAGCTTGTTGATCAATATAGACTTGAGCATAAATATCTTTAAATTTTATAAGTGTTTGAGTTTTCATGTCAGAATCTGAAATTTCTAATTCATATTTTTTTCCATTTGATTTGATTGTTGGTTCTGGATTTATACTAAATTTCTCAAATACATTTGAAGCATCATCAGAAATTTTAACCGGATTTACTTTTGCTTCTTTTCCTGTAGCGTATACAGATTTAATACTATTACCTTTAGTTGTAACTAAATAATATTGGTTTTTTTCTTTGAATACATAATTTTTAAAATCACCTTTATATGAGTACACTCTTTCAGCTTGGCCATATGTATCTGTAAGTTTTTTTAGGTCTTGGCCAATCCAAGTACCTATACCTTCCTTGGGCATTGGATTTTCAACATTTTGCTCACTTTCTTGAAAGTCTTTGTTTTGGGTTGTTTTGGTCGAATTTTTATTTGGGTTTTCCAAAACATCAAACTTCAAACGTGGCGAGTAAAAAAGATATATCAAGAAAGAAATCAATAATAGTACACCAATAACTTTAATTATTAGTTTTTTCATCACTCACCCACCTATAGTTCTCTTTTGTTTATTGTACATGTTTCAATATATCACAAGCAAGGTATGTCATTATATAATGATGAATTATTAAAATGAATTTGATTTACTAAACGCATAAGCTTATTAAATTAATTTAAGTATTATGCAATGCTTTTAGGGGTATACTGACTTAGGAGAGGTGAATGATTATGTCAATAATTCGCGTACATGGCGCTAAACAGAATAACTTAAAAAATGTTTCGGTCGATATACCCAAACACCAAATAACCGTATTTACAGGGCGTTCTGGCTCTGGAAAATCTTCTTTAGTTTTTAGTACTATCGCCGCAGAGTCAGAACGCTTGTTAAATGAAACTTACTCAACATACATACAACATCAATTAGCTCAATTTTCAAAACCAAATGTAGATTTAATTGAACACTTACCAGTAGCAATGATTATTAACCAAAAAAGATTAGGAGGTAATTCACGCTCTACAGTTGGTACTATTTCAGATATTTATGCTTCTGTCAGATTACTGTGGTCCCGTATTGGTGAGCCATTTGTTGGTTACTCAGATATATTCTCCTTTAATAATCCTAAGGGTATGTGTCCCGAGTGTTCAGGATTAGGTTATGTGGAAAATATTGATTTAGATGAATTGTTAGATTATGATAAATCACTTAATGAAGATGCAATTCAATTCCCGTCATTCAGACCAGATAGTTGGCGAGGTAAACGTTATTTATATTCAGGACTTTTTGACAATGACAAAAAATTAAAAGATTATACTGAAGACGAATTCAATACATTACTTTATACAAAACCAACTAAATTAAAAAATCCACCCGAGAATTGGCCAAAAACAGCAAAATTTGAAGGCTTAATTCATCGGTTTAGGCGCTCTTTCCTATTAAATGATAACTTTGAAAAAAATAGATTTAAAGACGCTATCGATCGCGTAGTCACATCTAAAAAATGTCCAACATGTCTTGGTAAAAGACTTAATCCTGATGTATTACAATGTAAAATTAATGATTTAGACATTGCAGACTTTACTAATTTATCCATAGACGAAGCCTTACATTTTATAAAACAAATTAATTCTCCAAAGGCAAAAGTGATTATCGAACCATTGCAACAACAGTTATCTTCTTTAAGCTATATTGGATTAAATTATTTAACACTTTCTAGAGAAACAACTACTTTATCTGGCGGGGAATCACAGCGCATTAAATTAATAAGACACCTTAATAGTGCACTCAGCGACCTCGTCTATATTATAGATGAACCAAGTATTGGTTTACACCCTGATGATATACAACGTATTAACGAAATTATTCAATCATTAAAAGATAAAGGCAACACAGTTTTAGTTGTTGAGCATGATCCTGATGTTATAAGTATTGCTGATTATATCATTGATTTAGGCCCACTAGCAGGCAAAAACGGAGGAGAAATTACTTTTACAGGAAACTATGAATCATTATTAAAATCATCTACACATACGGGTATAGCATTACGTAAACAGCATCAGTTGAAATCAGATCCTAGAACTTCCCATGATTTTATCAATTTAGAACACATCGATAGAAATAATTTAAAAGACGTATCTGTTAAAATGCCCAAACAAGCAATGACTGTAGTGACAGGTGTCGCTGGTTCTGGTAAAAGTTCACTGATACATGCAGGTTTAAAACAAGTACCTAACACAATTTTTATTGACCAAAAGCCCGTACACGCTTCAAGTAGATCAAATTTACTCACCTATTTGAATATATTTGATGATGTGAGAACTTACTTTAGTGAAATAACACATTTAAAAAAGGCAATGTTTAGTTACAACTCAGAAGGTGCATGTCCTGAATGTCATGGTAAAGGTATCATCAAAACAGAATTAGCCTTTATGCCAGACTTTACTCAAACTTGTGATTTGTGCCATGGAAAACGCTATAAACCTGAAGTATTAGAGGCAAAAATAAAAGGTTATAATATTGCAGATATTTTAGCATTAACAGTAGATGAGGCAATTTCATTTTTTCAAGAAAAGAAAAATATTGCTCAACATTTAGAAGCATTAAAATCTACTGGTTTAAATTATATGACTTTAGGTCAAACACTCGATACTTTATCTGGTGGTGAAATACAACGTGTTAAACTTAGTAAATATTTAACACAAACTGTCCATCAACACACTTTTGTATTTGACGAACCCACTACTGGGTTACATGAAGATGATATTCCTATTCTATTAAATTGCTTCGAAAGCCTAATCTATAATAACAATACAGTAGTCATCATTGAACATAATCTCACAATGATGACTCATGCTGACTGGATTATTGATATCGGGCCGTTTGCAGGAGAAAAAGGAGGTAAATTACTTTATCAAGGCGCACCTCATGGTTTATTAACTATAAATGATTCCGTTACGGCGAGACATTTACAAAGATATATCGATAATTAATATTAAATAAATTATAGCGTGATAACTTGAATCGTAAATCAGTTAATTATTTAAAAATTGTTATCATTTGCCCAATTTATTTTTACAAAGAAACGATTTAAGCCAAAACTAATTTTTTACTTATTCCTCTTATATGTTAGTTACACTATCAATCTCTCTTATATATTATAATTAAAAAAGCTATGAAGAAATCTAACTTTCTAGATAGATAACTTCATAGCTTTTTTAATATATTACGTATAAGTAGTGCTTATCGATTTAGAAATTCAATTTTTTGTTTTCTAATCGTAAATAAATAGAAACGGGCTATCAAACCTGTTTATATAACAAATTTATGCCCGTTACCCTTTTTATATTCCCTAGTTCAAATAAAAGACTAACACTTTTCAATGTTAATTATAATCCGAATGTCGCTTTAATTAATGAGGTCGTTTCTCCACCTGGATAAAATACATAAAGTAATAAATACACAGCTACGCCCGTAATTGCTGTGAAGAACCAGATGATAGAAGCAATTGGTCCGACAAATCTATGTACTTTAAACTTATCTTTAAAAGCAGTAATGATTTGTAAAAGTCCTAAAACTCCACCAATGGTTGCTAAATTTATGTGAAAAACTAAGAAAATTGTATAATAAAGCTTAACCGATTCTGGACCACCAAATGCAGTATTACCAATAAAAATAGTTCTTGAAGCGTAAATAATAAAGAAAGCTAATGCAAAACCAGCAGCAGCTAACATTACTTTTTTATGGCTTTCAATTTTTCTTAACCAAATTTTGCGCCAACCGATAGCGACAAGGATTGCACTAATTACAATAAAGCTTGTACTGATTGTAGGTAAAATAGGTAAATTCATATATTACATCCTTATTTATAATTATTAAAACATTTGAATTAATGAGACGACAACAATTAGTACAAAGAAAACCACTAAATAGTTTAATGAATATATAAACATTTTTGTTGCCCATTTTGTTTGATCTGAATCCTTTTTAAAGCTTGTTAATCCTAAATATAACCATCCTAAATTTAATAGTGTAGCCAATACTATAAACGTTGTTCCTAAGCTACTTAATAAAAATGGGAGTGGTAATAAGAATACTAACCATAAAAACATACTTACTCTCGTGCGTTTAAACCCTTTTACTGATGGTAACATTGGAATATTTGCTAATGAATATTCATCTTTACGTTTAATTGCTAAAGCGTAAAAATGGATAGGTTGCCAACAGAAAATCACTAAAAATAGTGCTACTGCTATCAAACTGATATTTCCTTCAATTGCTGTCCAACCAATTAAAGGTGGAACTGCACCCGGAAAACTACCAATCACCGTATTCCATACCGTATGGCGTTTAGACCAAATTGAGTAAAATGATACATAACCCACTATACCTAGTAGTCCGATTACACCTGAAGGTATATTTAACGCAAATAGTAATGCTTCCCCTATTAGCATCATCCCAAAGCTGAGCATTAATAAATTTCTATTCGAAATTCTGTCATTAACTGTTGGTCTCTGTTGTTTACTTGGCATGATACTGTCAATATCTTGATCGTAGTAATTATTTAAAGCACATGCGCCCCCCATAATTAACGTAGAGCCCACCAACATCATTAAGATTTGTGGTATTGACGAGAGGAAGGAATGATTTGCCAACACAATCGCTAACCATGATCCAGCAAATGCAGGGAGTAAATTACCTTGTACTAATCCCATCTTGATAATTTGCTGCAACTCTTTAAAAGTCACACGACTAGAATTATGCGCCAAAGTTTGTTCTTTGTTCATAATTTCCCTCCTAATTTTTCCATATAATACAATGATATATTAAATTTGTAACATTGACTACATTTATGTAAACTTATTTGTGACACTTTAACGACATTACTAAAAAGTCATTTTTGTGACACAATTAAAATAACTTTTATTGTTATAATTAAATGTGAGATTTATTAAAATAACTTTAAATGTATCATTATGGAATAAAATAATTACAGTGGCATTAGCTATATGTTTAATAACTATTTGTACTTTAGTTTCTCAACTGTTTTATTTTTATGTGGGGGGTTAATTCTTGTTTAACAAAAAAAACCTAAAATGGTTATCCGTGTTGGCAGCTGTAATTATGGCTTTTGTTCAATTAGGTGGCGCGTTAGTTACTAAAACTGGGTCGGCAGATGGCTGTGGATCCGATTGGCCTTTATGCCATGGCGCATTTTTACCTGAGAACTTACCAATACAAACTATTATTGAATTAAGTCATCGTGCAGTTTCTGGCTTATCTTTAATCATAGTTCTCTGGTTAGTCATTGTTGCTTGGAAGCACATTGGTTATATTAAAGAAGTTAAATCTTTATGCATTATTAGTGTTGGTTTCTTACTAATACAAGCACTTGTAGGTGCTGCAGCAGTAATGTGGCAACAAAACGCTTATGTTTTAGCGTTACATTTCGGTATTTCGCTCATTTCATTTTCTTCAGTATTTGTTTTAACTTTAATTATTTTTGAAATCGATCGCAAATATGAAGCGGATGAATTATTTATTAGAAAACCATTAAGAATTTATACTTGGATAATGGCAATTATCGTTTATTTAACAATTTATACTGGCGCATTAGTCAGACATAAAGAAGCTAGTTTAGCTTATGGTCAATGGCCATTGCCTTTCAATGATTTAATGCCTCACAATGTCCAAGATTGGGTGAATTTTACTCATAGAGGGATGGCATTAATTGCCTTTATATGGATAATGATTACGTTCATTCACGCAGTAAATAATTATAAAGACAACCGTACAATACGATACGGCTATACAGCAGCATTTATATTAGTTATTCTGCAAGTAATTACTGGCGCATTGTCTATTATTACAGAAGTTAATTTATTCATAGCCTTATTACACGCTTTATTCATAACATTACTCTTCGGTTTCATAGCATACTTTATTGTATTGATGTTACGAACAATTAGGAGTGGCGGATAACTAAAACTTTAAACATGTTATATTAAATAAAAAACTGTCAACAAGCTAAAAGCCTTGTTGACAGTTTTTTTGTATGCTTTTCCAGACATATACTCACATGCTATATCATCTAAATACAACATAATGTTTTCTTGATAATTTTCCCATAATTCATTAACTTTTATCTATATTTTTGCGCTTTTTTTGTATCAAAAAACAGGACTGATTTTTATATCTGTCCTGTTTAGTATAGAGCCATATAAAAGAGCGGGCCACGAAATCAGAAATTTCAATTTTGATTCCACGACCCGCTTAATTTAAATGTGTTATAAGAGATTTTGCTAAAATTTTAATCTACAGGTTCTTTTTCAATTTCAATTAACAAATCTCCTGTTTCTATTGCCTCGCCACTTTGTACGGTAACTTGCTTCACAACGCCATCAAACGGAGCTTGAATCGTTGTTTCCATCTTCATAGCCTCAGTTATCAATAATGCTTGTCCACTTGTAACCGTTTCACCTATTGAAGTCTTAACTTCAGTAACTGAGCCTGGCATTTGTGCACCGATATGGTTTGGATTCAATTTATCTGCTTTCGGTTTAACACTTTCATTTGCTTTTACATTTTCATCTTGTATAAATATACGTCTAGCTTGTCCGTTCATGTCATAGAAAATTGTACGAATTCCCTTTTCATCTGGTTCCGTAATAGTTTTCAATGTGATGATTAGGCGTTTGCCTGTATCAATTTCAATTTCTACTGTTTCGTTTGAACGCATTCCAAAGAAGAAAGTAGGTGTATCTAATAACGATACATTCCCAAACTGTTCTTGTGTCGCAATGAACTGTTCATAAACTTTAGGGTATAAAACATAACTTATGATATCTTGCTCCGTTACTTCTCTTTCTTGTTTTTCTTCTAATTCTTCTCTTACCGCTTCAAAATCAACAGGCTCTAAATACTCTCCAGGACGATCTGTAATTGCTTCTTGTCCTTTTAGAATTACTTTTTGTAGCTGTTTATTAAAGCCATTTACAGGCTGTCCAATATCACCCTTGAAGAATGAAACGACAGATTCTGGGAAGTCTAATTTATAACCATCTTTTATCACTGTATCTTCGTCTAAATCATTTTGCACCATATATAACGCCATATCCCCAACAACTTTAGAGGAAGGTGTTACTTTAACAATGTCACCAAATAAGAAGTTAACACGTTGATACATTTCTTTTACTTCATTAAATCTATTACCCAAACCTAAGCTCTTAGCTTGTTGACTAAGATTTGAATATTGACCGCCTGGCATTTCATGCTTATAAATTTCAGTATTCGGTGATTTAATATCACTTTCAAAGTCATTATAATATTGACGTACAGTGCCCCAGTAATGAGACAAGGCTTCTAGGCCATCGACATCAGCACGCATATTTCTATCAAAACCATTTAATGCATAATATAGTGAATTACCACTAGGTTGACTTGTTAATCCACTCATTGATGCAACAGCTGTATCAATAACATCTACGCCTGCATCTATAGCTTCTTTATAGACTAATAATCCATTACCACTTGTGTCATGTGTGTGTAAGTGAATTGGGAGGTTAACCGCTGCTTTCAATTCACCTATTAATTCATTTGCTGCTTTAGGTTTTAGCAGACCTGCCATATCTTTAATAGCTAATATATGGAAACCTTCACGTTCCAGTGTTTTGGCCATATTCACGTAATACTCTAATGTGTAAATATCCGAACGATTTGGATCTAGAATATCACCTGTATAACAAATAGTGCCTTCTGAAATTTTACCGGCTTTTTGTACAGCTTCATTTGCCACTTTCATTTGATCTACCCAGTTTAATGAGTCAAAAATTCTGAAGACATCAATACCAGCTTCAGCACTTTCTTTAACAAATTTTTCAATGACATTATCAGGGTAGTTCTTATACCCGACAGCATTAGATGCACGAAGTAACATTTGGAATAATACGTTTGGAATAGCCTTTCTAAGTCTTTCTAAACGTTCCCAAGGATTCTCTTTCAAGAAGTTATATGCTACATCAAATGTAGCACCGCCCCACATTTCTAAAGAGAAACTATCTTTCATTACTTGTGCTGTTTTCGAAGCAATGTTCATCATATCTTTAGTTCTAACACGCGTTGCCAGTAATGATTGATGCGCATCTCTAAATGTCGTATCGGTTATTAAAACATCATCTTGCTGTTTTAACCATTCAGCTACGGCTTTTGGCCCTTTACTATCTAATAGTTGTTTTGTACCTTCTAACGCTGCAACTTCTTTTTTAGAGACTTGTGGTATAGGTGATGTTTCATAAATAGGTTTTGGTCGTTTTTCTACGTTTGGAAAACCATTAATTGATACATTACCAATATATTCTAATGTTTTTGTACCTCTATCTAGTGTTGGCGCAATATCAAAAAGTTCAGGTGTTTTTTCTATAAATTTAGTTGTATAATCACCTGTTTTAAATTGTTCGTTTCTCATAACATTAATTAAAAACGGAACATTGGTTTTAACACCACGGATTCTCATTTCTTGTAATGAGCGATCCATTTTTTCATTCGCTTGTTTGAATGACATTGCATGTGTTGATAATTTCACTAATAAAGAATCATAATAAGGTGAAATTTCAGCACCTTGGAATCCATCACCAGCATCTAACCTTACGCCAAAACCACCACTTGAACGATAAGCAATAATTCTCCCACTATCAGGCATGAAATCATTTGTAGGATCTTCAGTAGTAATACGACATTGTATCGCATAACCAAGCGTTTGAATATCTTGTTGTTGTGGCATACTGATTGCTTCATCATATAAATTCTCGCCATCAGCTACTAATATTTGTGTCTTAACAATATCTACGCCTGTAATCATTTCAGTTATCGTATGTTCAACTTGTACACGTGGGTTTACTTCTATGAAATAAAATTCGTCCCCAGAAACTAAAAATTCTACTGTACCAGCATTCACATAGTCGATATTTTCCATTAATTGAATAGCCGCAGCACATATACGTTCTCTTAAATCATCTTCAAGCGCTACTGAAGGCGCTACTTCAACAACTTTTTGATGACGTCTTTGAACTGAACAGTCACGTTCGTACAAATGCACTATATTCCCGTGTTCATCACCTATGACTTGAACCTCAATATGCTTTGGATTATCGATATATTTTTCAATATAAACTTCACTATTACCAAAAGATTTTTCAGCTTCAGACTTGGCACGATGGAATGCATCTTCTAACTCGTCTTCAGAACGTACGATACGCATGCCTTTACCACCGCCACCACTCGTAGCTTTTATCATCAATGGATAACCTGCTTCATTTGCAAATGCAATCGCATCTGATTGATTATCAATTGGGCCGTCTGTACCTGGAATAACTGTTAGATTTGCATTAATTGCAGTCGTTCTAGCTTTAACTTTATCGCCAAACATATCTAAGTGCTCAACACGTGGCCCTATAAACTTGATGCCTTCTTCCTGACATCTTTTTGCGAATGTCTCATTCTCACTTAAAAAACCATACCCTGGATGAATTGCATCAACGCCTGCTTGCTTAGCAACATCAATGATTCGTTCGATGTCCAAATAAGATTCAGCAGGCCCCAAATCCTTACCCACTAAGTATGATTCATCAGCCTTATATCTATGTAAAGATCCTTTATCTTCATTTGAATAAATAGCAACTGTTTTAACATCTAATTCTGTTGCTGCTCTAAAAATCCTTATTGCAATTTCACCACGATTGGCTACTAAAAGCTTGTTTATTTGTTTCACATCATGGTCCCCCTTAAATTTAGAATTTTCAAAAAAGTTTGATATAAAAACCATTATAGCAAAATCCGAACAATCTAGACAGTAAAAAATATTTAGCCATTATATTAAAACAATTTAAAATACATATATCTATCCTCAAGAGATAGTTAATGATTACGTCGCTAGAAACTACTTAACGCCTTGATATCAACACTTTCTTATAAAATTATATCATAAGAATAACATAATAAAAAGTTATTAAATACAATAAGTTTAACTTATTATTTTTGTACTTTGTTAAAAGTTTTTCAAAATTACTATAAAAAAGTAAAAAAATAAGCAAACGTTTTCAATACATTCGTATCAAAACGTTTGCTTTTATTAAGAACGTCTAGCTGAATTAATTCGCGTCCTACTTTTTCTAGTCTTTTTATATTTTGCTTGTTCAATTTTAATTTGTTTTGCAGTTATTAATAACAGCCCCATAGCTATACTTAGACTAATCATCGAAGATCCCCCGAAACTAATGAATGGTAAAGGGACACCAGTTAATGGAATTGTACCAGAAATACCACCTAAGTTAACAAAAGTCTGGCTTCCTATATAACTTGCTACTCCTACACAGACTAACTTATAAAAATAAGAATTTGTTTTACTTGCAAGTTCAAAAGCTCTATAAACAATAAAAAAGAGTAAACATATAACGAATAAACCACCTAATAAACCTAACTCTTCACAAATAATAGAAAAAATAAAGTCTGTATGTGGCTCAGGTAAATAACCTAATTTCATAATACTATTGCCTAACCCTCTGCCTAATAATCCTCCATTACCGATTGCAATCAATGAATTTGAAATGTGATATCCTGTTCCTGATTCTTGGCTAAATGGATTTGTTAGCGTGCTGAATCTTGCAGTTAAATAATCCGGCACTAGTCCCACCAACAAGAAAAGCGAACCAATAATTACAATACCTACTATAATCAACAACCCGTATTTGATCGATTTTTGAACACCAATACCTGCATAAAATAAAATTGCGAAGAATATAATCATGATAAGTAATGTTTGACCAACATCTCGTTGTAATAAAACAAGGCCAATACATAAGCCAGATAAAACGATAGGATATGTTAGTAATTTAGGTTCTTTAAATACTTTAGGCCGTTTCTTTTCAATCATATATGGTATATATAAAATGATACCAATTTTTAATAACTCGGAAGCTTGTAAATTCATAAAACCTAAATTAATCCAACTTTTTGAACCATTGATGTTGCTTCCAACCAATAACGTCGCAACCAACAATATTACGATGCCAAGCATCATTCCTTTTTGGAATCTGCTCGTTTCAAGAAATTTGACGTTCATAAAGAAAGCCATAAAAAATACAATAATCAAACTCATAATTACATACATCAATTGTCTTGTATAAAAGTATGTTCCAGCTACCGATATACCGCCTGTCAACGACCCTTTAGTCGCAGCGACCATGCTTGCACTGTAAACCATTACCAAACCTATTAAACATAGTAATAAATAGGTAATGACTAGCGGATAATCAATATATTTTGCATTTCGACCTATATATCGAAAAATTTGTTTTACATTATTCATTTGACATATCATCCAATTCTCATTATTTATTATCACTAACTAAATACTTTTATTAATTCGACTTATGTTCAGTAACCTAGTTGTCTTTAAAAACTTTTTTAGCTTTATGTAAAATAAATTGTGCTTTAAACATTATAACAAACATTCTATCAATTTCTCGAATAAATATAACAAAATATTGAGCTTTAAATGCTCGTAGATTTAACTTTATAAACACGACAAAAGCGGCTAAGATATAATCAACAATTATTGACATCCTAGCCACCTGTAGTATACTTATGTAGTTTGATATTGCACACCATATAAGTTTTCATATTTTTCTAATATTGAAAGCGCGATTCCAATTATAAAACTATTTTATTTAACCCAATTAAACATTTGTAAATGCATCATGCAATTTAGAAAGTTCTTTTTCTAATCGAAGCATTAAATCTTTGCCCACTTCTCTATCAACTAAACCAAGTTGTACAGCGAAATCTACTTCTTTTTGTAATCCAAACATCTGTGTATCAAGTACTTCTTCATACAATGGGCATTGAGGTAATGTAAGATTATCCATTTGTACTTTAATAAGTTGGAGAATCCTATCAGCATCTTTATTCAACTGGTCATATGCCGCATTATTAATTTTTTGATTTTTTACCAAGACATATTCCCCCTATCAATTGTAACTTTATATGACGAGTTTATCTTAATGCATACCAAAAAGCAAGTGAATTCAAGAATATACGTAATACTAGTATTTGTGATAAAATTGAAATTGACAATTATTTATTTGACTTTAATTTATGACGATAATAAGTATAAGACGAGCAATGACGATATATTAGCTAGTTTTTGTCAGAATATTTTGCTTTAAAAATAATATATATATTTTATTTTTAACACGTATTTGTTCACAAAAAAGTCAGATTCAATCAAATTGCGAATCATTGCTTATTACCGTTTTAATTTAGACACAGGATATACAAATAGGAGTGGGATTATGATTCAAATTAAGGGTGAAGTTAAATTTCCAATTACGTTAGATAGTACAACTTGGATTTTTGACGACAGAAAAGTTCAAATAGAAGACTTAGAGCAAGGCACATTCGATGGTACCAAACCTATCAATTTTGATGATAACCGTGAATGGAATAGAGCGATTTTAGAAGGACAAACTAATCCACCAACATTAAATTCTGAAATTAAATATAAAAAAAGAGCAGTTTTAGAAAATTCATTTGTTATTAACATGTCACCGTTTTTCAAAAACGCAGAACCATTTAATCATGCGAAAGCGATTCGCTTATCTAATGACAATGATTCAATAGAAGTACCTATTGACTTATTACCATATCTTTTTTTCCAATTTGCAAAAGATGGGAAAAGATTATATGACGATTATTCAGTAGATAGCTTTGTATATATTCCAGAAGAAGGTTATTCATACGAATTTAAGTATGTCACTCATATCGAGGTGATTTAATATGAAAAAAGTTCAATGCATAATTTGTGATACTGAGGTATTTATCGATCAAAATACTTTAGAAGCTAAAAGATTACGCAATGACCCGATGCATACTTTTATGTGTGATGAATGTAAAAGTAGACTTGATACACCGAAACAACGTAACCAAGTAACTACTTATGACCATCGTTAATATAAATCAGCACCTTCTTTTTTGCGATGGGCTGATTTTAAACTGTCGACAAAGTTTCTGACTTTGTCGACAGTTTTTTATGCATGCTTTCCGTGGCCACTGCCTAGCCTGTAGTCTTCGACTAGCGCGCTTCCTACAGGAGTCGGCCCAAATAACTAACTAAATTACACTAAAAAGATTATAATATATAAATAAACAAACCTTAGGCGAACTATCACTTAAGGTTTGCTTATTTTCTGAGACATCATTTTTACAATCTGGCTTATTTATTAACATCGTATTATCACGCTATCGCTTTAATAATAAATAGAGCTGAGACCTTAATGTCCCAGCTCCACAATCATACTAAATTAAATTTAGTAGACTTTTATTCATCTTCTTGCATTAATTGTTTAATGCGTTTTGCTTCTTTTTCACGAGCATTTTTTTCTAATACTGTTTTTCTAATACGGATATTTTCTGGTGTAGCTTCTACAAGCTCATCGTCATTAATAAATTGTAACGCTTCTTCAAGAGTTAAAGTTCTTGGACGTTTCATTGTTACAGTTTGGTCTTTGTTAGAAGAACGTACGTTAGTTTGGTTTTTCTCTTTCGTAACGTTAACTGTTAAGTCATTTTCACGATTATGTTCACCAACAACCATGCCTTCATAAACTTCAGTTCCTGGTTCCATGAAGTTAATACCACGATCTTCTAAGCCCATAAGTGCATATGAACTTGCTTTACCAGTATCTAATGACACTAGAGCACCATTTCTTCTACCACCGATACGTCCTTTAACACGAGGTTTAAATTCTTCAAATGTATGATTGATAATACCATAACCACGTGTTTGTGACATAAATTCAGTAGTATAACCGATTAAGCCACGAGCTGGTACCATAAAGATAATACGCGTTAAGCCATTATCTGTAGTTACCATGTCTAACATTTCACCTTTACGTTGGCCTAATGATTCAATAACAGCACCTGTGTATTCTTGAGGTACTTCACATTGTACACGTTCAAATGGTTCACATTTTACGCCATCAATTTCTCTTAAAATAACTTGTGGTTTAGAAACTTGTAGTTCAAAACCTTCACGTCTCATATTTTCAATTAAAATAGATAAGTGTAATTCACCACGTCCAGCAACAATCCATTTATCTGGTGAATCAGTTTCTGTAACTTTTAATGACACATCTGTTTCTAATTGTTGATCTAAACGTTCTTGAATTTGACGAGATGTTACATAATCACCTTCACGGCCAGCGAATGGAGAATTGTTTACTCTGAACGTCATTTCTAACGTTGGTTCGTCAATTCTTAATACAGGTAAAGCATCTCTATTATCTATTGGGGTAACAGTTTCACCAACGTTGATGTCTTCCATTCCTGATACAGCAATTAAGTCGCCTGCATGTGCTTCATTAACTTCTTCACGTTTCAAACCAAAGTAACCAAAAATCTTAGTTACACGGAAATTTTTAACTGTACCATCTAATTTAATTAGTGAAACGTTATCACCTACACGCATTGTTCCTCTGAACACACGTCCAACACCAATACGACCTAAATAATCACTATAGTCTAGTAACGCCGTTTGGAATTGTAATGGCTCATCTCTATTATCAATAGGTGCAGGAACATAATCAATAATTGTTTCATATAATGATTGCATGTTTTCGTCTTGTTTCTCTGGATCTAAGCTTGCAGTACCGTTAACAGCTGAAGCATAGACTACTGGGAAATCTAATTGTTCATCATTTGCTTCTAATTCGATAAATAAATCTAATACTTCATCTACAACACCTTCAGCTCTAGCTTCAGGTTTATCGATTTTGTTAACTACTACTACTGGTTTTAAGTTTTGTTCTAAAGCTTTTTTCAATACAAAACGTGTTTGTGGCATTGTGCCTTCATATGCATCAACTACTAATACAACACCATCAACCATTTTCATGATACGCTCAACTTCTCCACCAAAATCGGCGTGTCCTGGTGTATCTAAAATATTAATACGATTATCTTTATAATTTACTGCTGTATTTTTAGCAAGGATTGTAATACCACGTTCTCTTTCGATGTCATTTGAATCCATTGCTCTTTCATCTACATGCTCATTCTCACGGAAAATTCCTGATTGTTTTAATAATTCATCTACAAGTGTCGTTTTACCATGGTCAACGTGAGCGATGATTGCTATATTACGCACATCTTCTCTTAATTTAGTCATTTTATACAATTTCCTTTCTCGAGTAAATTCCCACTTTTCTTTGCAACTTTTTTATTATATCATATAATTGGTTAAAGAAAACTATAAAGGTGTGGTATAATGCAACAAAAAAAATCCAAATCAATTTTCTGGGTACTCGCTATAGTAGCTATTGTCTTTTTACTATTATTTAGCTTTAGTTTAGCTGCTACAAATGTTCCATTCATGATTTTAACATTTATATTATTCATTGCAACATTTGGTTACGGTTTCACATTAAAAAAGAAATATCGTGAAAATGATTGGCTATAGTCGGATGATTTTGATTATATTTAATAGATAAGCGTCCCATTCCTTCAAATCAGGATTGAGGCGCTTTTTTATAGGTTTATTTATAAGATATACTCTAATTATTGCTTTTTAATCTCTGTTGTAATAATTCAATAATTTCATTATTTTTTTGAAAATGTTGCTCGATTAATTCAGAATGTAACTGTTCATTAGCCATAATGATTGAATTAGGTTCATAAATTGATAAAGTATCTCCCATTAAATTTGTTCCAACACCCCCCACTTCATTTAAAATAATCAAACCACCTGCAAAATCCCAAGGTTGTAATCTGGGGGTAACATAACCACCCAATTTGCCTGTTGCAACATGTATAATCTCTAAAGCTGCAGAGCCGTATGCGCGTGCACTCCTGGCTTCTTCTACTATAGGTTTGAACACTTCTCCTAATCTTGGCTTTGTCAGCCAATTTGGATTAATTCCAATAATACTTGTCTTTAATGGCGTGTCCTCGATTTTAGGTAACAATGTCCCATTTTCATATGCGCCTTCACCAGTTTTAGCATGATATAACACATCGTTCATAACGTCATAGACAAATCCAGCGTATGGGTTTCCGTTATTATAAATACCAATAGATATTGCAAAATTTTCTTTTTGATGCACAAAATTTAACGTACCATCTATTGGATCAATGACCCAAACGACACCTACTTCATCTTTAAGGTGGTGTCCATGTCCTTCTTCTCCTATAACTAAATGATTCGGATAAGTTTCCGTTATATTATCAAATAGGTATTTTTCTGTAGCCTTATCGACATTTGTTACTAAATCATTAGGATTAGATTTAGTTTCTACTTTTATATCTTCTTTCATTATTTTTCTAACATTAATTCCTGCTTCTAATATAAGTCCTTTGGCAAATTCATAGACAGTCATCGTATCAGCTCCTTATTCATCCTCATTATACATTAACTAACTTTCCAAAAGATATTAACCAACCTTTATTATTTCAATAATTATAAGAATTACGAATAAGGTGAATTAAGATTATTTAATATAATTTATGTTTACCCTTTACCAACATAGTGTACACAATCTATAACAAATCATTTATTAACTAAAAATAAGAGGCATGTAAAATGTTTATCAGAGTATAATGTGCTACAATACATACGAAAATAATGATTATAGGAGGCACAAATGACTCAATATACATTCAAACCTAAAGACTTCAAAGTATTTACAGTAGATGGCTTAGATGCGAGAATGGAAGCACTTAACAACCATGTCAGACCACAATTGCATGCTTTAGGTGATTATTTCTCACAATATTTAGAAACTGCTACAGGTGAAGTGTTCTATCCTCACGTAGCTAAACATGCTCGTAGAAGTGTTAATCCACCTAAGGATACGTGGGTAGCATTTGCAACTAATAAACGTGGTTATAAAATGCAACCTCATTTTCAAATAGGATTATTTGAAAACCAACTATTTATTATGTATGGGGTTATGCATGAGGCAAAAGATAAAGCACAACAAGTTAAGGTTTTCGAAAATCAATTTGAAACATTAAAAAATCTGCCAAACGATTTTAGTATAAGCTTAGATCATATGAGCCAAGCAAAAACATACATACAAGAAATGACAGACGAAGATATACACGAAGCGTTTAAACGTGTTAAAGAGGTTAAAAAAGGTGAGTTTTTCGTAGCTCGTACATTAGCTCCAGGTTCTGAAATTCTTAAGAATGATAAGTCATTTTTAAAATTTTTAGAAGACACATTTGAACATCTATTGAAATTTTACAAATAGAAGTATTGTAAAAATCATTTTAGTAAAATAATTAGTGATTAATCCAATGCCGATAATTATTAATGTTTCGGCTCAGAACGCAAACAACCCTACGCATTAATTTGTGTAGGGCTTGTTTATTTCTATTTATGTAGTTGCTTTTCAAAATAATATTGTACTTTCAGATCATTATATATTCTTTTACTAACCATATTGCAACTTTTTAAGATTCATGGCAGTACAAATTAGCGTGGTATCCTGTAATATTGCATCGCCTTTACGTAATAAATGATTATTAGGAACTACTTTAGAGATAGAAATATTTTCATATTCATCACTTTTATCAATTGATTTATTCATCGTAATATACCCTGCCACTGTTTAATTTATATATTATACTATTTACGAATAATACTGTCAGTTATTTGTCTCATTTCTTGCGAGAAAGCTTATATCTGAAGACTACAGCTTAAGTCAGTGAATGTAGAAAGCGTGCATAAAAACTGCCAACAAAGACGGACACTTTGTCGACAGTTTGAACCAAGGTACTTATTAATGTTTCAACTTTTAATCTAGGTATTAGTTATAAATCAGCTTACCTAAACTATTTTAGTAAATATATGGGTCATCTTCTTTTTTCTTTTTCATTTCATTTTCTGGATTTATTTCAGCTTGTTTACGTTGATTATTTTGCTCGTCAAAATTCTGTTGAGAAAACATATTATTATTTTGTTCATCACGAGGTCCTTTTCTTACAAACAGCATGATAGCAACAACAAACCATAATATCAGTGCAATAAAGTTTCCTGCAAATATACCAGTAATTGCTGCAATGATTAAAATACAAGCTGCTAGGATACGATTTCCTTTAATAGTCAATGTACCAATAATACCTAATATCGTTGAAATAATTAAAAAGCTTCCTTGGAAAATAACGGAAGTTTTAAATGCTCCAATTGACATTTCTATCCCTTGTTGTTGATTCATTTCTTTAAATGTTTCTTGAAATTCTGGCACATTCAGGAAAGAAAATACAAGAACCATTAGTAATAAGAATAATATACTTAGACCATTTGCTACCCAGGCTGTGATTCTTTCAGCTTTTCTCTTCATAATCTTCCTCCTATTTTTTTATTAATCTTATCATAGCAAATTTATATTGTGTTAAAAATCATCACGTCCTAATTACAGCACATTTTTATTAAATATGTTTAAACATAATAATTATTTCAGTAAAAATAAAATGGCTATCGTAACACTGTTTAGGTTGACCTAATATTTTTTTTGGAGTAATCTATGGATTGTTAATAAATGTATATGGAGGTGAGGGTATTGACAAAAACAGTTCAATCCCATAAGAGTTTAGATGAAATCAATAATACGGTTTCCGTCAATGCTCACGGTAAGTTTAGCCAGAAACTTTTTTCTTATTTAGGTCCTGGTCTATTAGTAGCTGTAGGCTATATGGATCCTGGTAACTGGATTACATCTATGCAAGGCGGTGCACAGTTCGGCTACGTTTTGCTATTCGTGATTTTACTTTCAAGCCTGTCAGCCATGTTATTACAAAGTATGACGGTGAGATTAGGAATAGCAACAGGTATGGACTTAGCACAAGCAACAAAACACTATTTAAATAAACCGGTCGCTTTTATATTTTGGATTATTGCAGAATTAGCAATTATCGCAACAGATATAGCTGAAGTAATAGGTAGTGCAATTGCTCTTGATTTACTCTTCGGCATACCCTTATTGATAGGCGCATTAATTACCGTGCTAGATGTTTTTCTATTATTGTTCATTATGAAATTTGGATTTAGAAAAATTGAAGCTATCGTAGGTACGCTTATTTTTACAGTGCTTGTTATATTTATCTTTGAAGTCTTTGTAGCTTCTCCTCATGTCACAGAGGTTTTAAATGGATTCGTCCCTAATAAGACAATCATCACAGATAACAGTGCACTCTTTATTGCTTTAGGTATAATTGGAGCGACAATCATGCCCCATAATTTATATTTACACTCATCCATTGTTCAATCAAGAATGTATGCTCGTAATAGTAGTAATTCTAAAGCACAAGCGATTAAGTATGCAATAATGGATTCAAACATTCAATTGTCTATTGCTTTTGTAGTTAACTGCTTACTTTTAGTCCTAGGTGCTGCCCTTTTCTTTGGTGTCAATTCAGAACAGCTCGGTGGCTTTTATGATTTATTCAGTGCTTTGCAAAATCAACCTGTGTTAGGCGCCTCATTAGGAGCGCTTATGAGTACATTATTCGCAGTTGCATTACTAGCTTCTGGCCAAAACTCTACAATAACAGGAACAATGGCTGGTCAAATTGTAATGGAAGGTTTTATCAATTTAAAAATACCAAATTGGTTACGTAGATTGATTACTCGTGCTATTGCAATATTACCAATTATAGTATGCTTAATTATCTTTAAAGGTAACGAAGCTAAAATGGAACAATTACTAGTATTTTCACAAGTATTCTTAAGCTTAGCTTTACCATTCTCATTAATTCCATTACAACTTTCAACTAATGATTATAGTTTGATGGGACAATTTAAAAATAAAACTTGGGTTAATATTATATCTTGGTTCTTAATTATTATTTTAAGTTTATTAAATATATACTTAATCATCCAAACTTTCCAAGAATTATAAACGAAATACAAAAAAGGAGCGAGACATCAGTCTCGTTCCTTTTTTAGTTTCAAATGAACTAGCATATCTTATAGCACATTTTAGAATTTCTATATCTTATTTTTTGTCTTCTGAGTTGTCCGATTCAGCTGATTCTTTGCTATCATGTTCAGTTGTATCAGCAGCAGTTTGTGAAGTCATTTTTTTTCTTTCTTCAAAATTTTGTCTGCGTTGATTCACTGCACTTGGTTGTTGCTTACGTCTTTCTTTTTCACGTTTTCTTCGTTCTTTTTTCTCTTGTTTAATACGTGCTTTTTCTTCTGCTTTTTCTTGTTTTAATCTTGCTGCTTCTTCTGCTTCGGCTTGTTTACGACGTTGTTCTTCTTCGTATGCTTCTTGATGTCTTCGTTGTTCTTCTTCGTATGCTTCTTGTCTTCTCTGTGCTGCTTCAGCTTGAGCTTGTTCGTCATACTCTGTAGTTGCATTGTCAACTTCAGTTTGACTTTGATTTGAAACTGATTCTCCATGTTCATCATAAACGTCACTTACTGCGCCAAATTCATCAGTTTGTTGTTGCTCATCTTCAGTTTGCTTTTTATGTTTATAATTGTATTTCGCTTGTCTGGAAAGCACTTGTGGCTCTTCATGTGCCTCTTGTGTCTCAGCGTTTACTTTATCAGCTACTTCAGAAGAATAACCGCCTCTTCTTAGTTGGTTATCATTTCTTATTTGTTGTTCAGCGTCAGAAGTCTGTTCTCTCTCACTATATTGTGGTTTTGGTCCAGTCTGTTGTTCGTATTCTGAATAACGACCTTGGTACCCTTCTCCATAATAAGCAGGGACTGTTTCTACCTTATCTTTACGTGCAAACATCATAACTGCTACGATTAAAAATAGGATTGGGATAATAAGTGGAACAAATAATAATACCAATGGTAATGTAACTATTGTAGCTAAAAGGAATAAAAACCCTGATAGTATTCTAATATTCATTGAGATAAGTGCTAAGAATGATAATAATAAACACACAATAAAGTAAACGATAATAGCCCACACACCATTTTGTAACCAAATTACAAATTGCGTCGTATTCAAGCTATTATTAGCTAAAATTTGCTGAACAAAATCATTACCATTTAATGTAGTTTCTAAATTTTGTATTGATGTCTCACTACTAAAAGATACTAGTGCAATAAACATCGTAATAATGGTTAGTAATAATAAAAATACCCAGCTTAACCAACCTAATACTTTTTCTGCTAGTCGACTCACAGGACGTCTAACTTGAGTATATTGCTCTCCTGACATGTCTATACAACTCCTTATAATGCTTTCAAACTATTATAGCGAAAATACGCTAAAATAACTACTAACTTAGATTTATTTTAATGACATTTTAAAATTTAAAAATCTTTCGTTATATTCACTCAATGTTTCTTTTCCCAAGTCTCTGTAAACTTCTAAGTTTTCTTGTGACTCTTGTGATGGATAAAAGCGTTCATCATTTTTTACTTCGTCTGGAAGTAAATGTCTTGCTGCTTTATTTGGTGTTGCATAACCAACCCATTCTGTATTCTGCTTACTGTTTTGTGCGTCTAATAAAAAATTCATAAACTTATATGCGCCTGCTTTATTTTGAGCAGTTTTAGGTATTACCATATTATCAAACCATAAATTCGAACCTTCTTTAGGCACAACGTAATCAAATTCATCGCTACCTTGAACCATAGGAGCAGCGACACCGCTCCACACAACAGCAATATTCGCTTCATGTTGTTCTAGCATCATAGTGATTTCGTCACCTACGACGCCTTTAACGTTTGGACCTAAATGTCTTAAATCTCGTTCCGCTTTTTCTAGGTGTTGTGAATTCTTATCATTTAAACTGTATCCTAATTTATTCAACGCTAAACCTATTACTTCTCTTGCACCGTCTACTAATAATATATCATTGTTATATTTCTTGTTATACAATTGATTCCAAGAGTTAAAATTATCATTAGGATACGCCTTTTTATTATAAATAATACCTACAGTTCCAAAAAAATACGGCAAGGAATAGCGATTATTTTTATCAAAAGACATATTCATATAATCTGGATCCAAATTTTTAATATTAGGAACATTGTCATGATTTATCGGTAATAACATGTTTTGTCTTTTTAATTTTTGAACAGTATATTCACTAGGAAAAGCAACATCGTAATGTGTGCCACCATTACGTATTTTGGCTTCCATTGCTTCATTAGAATCAAAAGTTTCATAGATTACTTCAATACCTGTTTCTTTTTGGAATTTTTTAATTAAACTAGGATCAATATATTCTCCCCAATTATAAACATAAATTTTTTCGCCATTTTTTGAATGGTCTTTCGCTGTAAACTTATGACTGATAAACAGACATATTAATCCAACAACAACTGAAACTATGATTAATTGTAAGAATCGCTTCATTGCTGTAAACCTCGTTTCACTTGCTTTTTATGTTTCACCATATTTTGAATGAAATAATAACCAAAAATACCTAACATAATAACTACAAATAATATTGTAGAAATAGCATTGATTTCCATGCTAATACCTTTTCTAGCCATAGCATATACTTCTACTGATAATACACTAAATCCGTTGCCTGTCACAAAGAAACTTACGGTAAAATCATCCAGTGAATATGTAAGTGCCATAAAAAATCCACCAATAATTGCAGGCATCAGGTGCGGTAGCATTACTTTATTTAAAACTTGAAATTCAGTTGCTCCTAAATCACGTGCTGCATTAAGTGTATAATCATTCATTTCATAAAGTTTAGGTAAAACAATGATAACAACGATTGGTATACAGAATGCAATATGAGAAATTAACACAGTCGTGAATCCAAGTCCTAGGCCTGTGAAATGACCAATTGCCGTAAACATAATTAAAAATGAAGCTCCAATAACTACATCTGATGAAACCATCAATACATTATTTAATGTTAATAATGAAACTTTCAACTTTTTATTTCTCAGATGAAATAGACCAATTGCGCCCATCGTGCCAATCACCGTTGCAAAGGCTGCTGCTAAAAGTGCAACAGCAATGGTATTAAAAATGACTGACATGAGGCGTTCATTATTAAATAATGTTTGATAATGTTCTAAGGTAAATCCTTCAAAGTGAATCATGTTACCTGCGGAATTAAAGGAATAAAGCATTAAAAATAAAATTGGAATATATAATACTGCGGTTAATATACCAATGTATAATTTACCATACCATTTCACGTGCTTCACCCTCTTCCATTCGACGATTTAGTATTAGTAATGATCAACACTAGTGCCATAAATATAATAAGGCATAACGCAATCGTTGAACCCATTCCATAATTTTGAATTACAAGAAATTGTTCTTCTATCGCAGTTCCTATATTAATCACTTTATTTCCTGCAATTAATCTCGTTATCATAAACAAGGATAATGCAGGGATAAATGTCACTTGAACACCTGTTAATACACCTTGTTTCGTCAAAGGAAGTATTACTTTTCTAAAAGTAGTAAACGGACTTGCTCCTAAGTCACTCGATGCCTGTAGTATATTATTAGGAATATCTTTCATACTATTAAAAATAGGTAAAATCATAAATGGAATATAAATATAACTTGCTACAATTAAAAATGCAGGAACGGTAAACAATAAATCCATTTCAGATAAATGTAATAACCTTAACATTTGATTGATAATACCATCATGACTCAATAATCCAATAAATGCATAGGTCTTCAGTAGTAAATTAATCCATGTAGGTATGATTAATATCAGTAACCATAAATTTTGAAATTTGGAAGATCTAATAAAATAAGCTGCTGGATAACTGACTAACAATGTAATGAGTGTGATAACAGCTGCAAAAACTACTGAGTCCCAAATCATACGAAAATATTTCCATGTCAGAATTTGCTTATAATTTTCAAAACTGAAATGCCCGTGTAAATCAAATAAGGAGAAGTACACAAGCAAAAGTACTGGAACTATAATAAATAGTATCATCCATAACACATAAGGAATGAATAAGAATTTGTTTATTTTACGCATGGTTATGCTCCTCATAACTTTCGATACGTTGATCAAATTCTGCTTCAGTTTCTCCTGGCACCATAATATGAATCGCTTCAGGATCAAAATACAAGCCAACTTTACTTCCTATTTCTGCTTTTTTAGTAGAATGAATCATCCATTCATAGCCTTTTCTGTCTATACAATTAATTTCATAGTGAACGCCTCTAAATAGCATCGAATCAACAGTGACCTCAAATAAACCTTCTGCAGCTGCCATCAAACTAATATCTTCTGGTCTTATAACAACTTCAACTTTTTTCTGTGAATCTATACCCATATCAACACAGTCAAAATCTTGACCATAAATATTAACTAAATAGTCATCAATCATTGTACCTTCAACGATATTAGATTCTCCTATAAAGTCTGCCACGAAGCGATTGACTGGTTCATCATAAATATCAGTTGGTGTGCCGAATTGTTGAATTTTACCATCTTTCATAACAAAGATATAATCACTAAGTGCCAAGGCTTCCTCTTGGTCATGTGTTACAAAAATAAACGTTATTCCCAACCTTGATTGTATCTCTCTTAACTCATATTGCATCTGTGTACGTAACTTTAAATCTAGCGCAGACAGCGATTCGTCTAATAAGAGTATTTCAGGCTCATTAACTATAGCTCGTGCAATTGCTATGCGTTGTTTTTGACCACCACTCATACCATCAATTGTGCGTGTCTCATACCCTGTTAATTTCACAAGCTGTAAAGCTTCTTGAACTTTCCTTTTAATTTCAGATTTACTTATTTTTTTAAGTTTTAATCCAAAAGCTATATTGTCATAAACATTAAGATGTGGAAATAATGCATAATCCTGAAATACCGTATTTACTTTACGTTTATTTGCAGGCGTTTGATTGATTTTCTTGTTTTGATAAATAATCTCCCCATTATCTGCAGTCTCAAAGCCAGCAATGAGTTTTAGTATGGTCGTTTTACCACAACCTGATGGACCAAGTAACGTGTAAAAATGTCCTGATTCTATATCAATATCAATCTTATCTAAAATTTGTAAATCATCGTAACTTTTACTTACAGATTTGAAAGATAATAAAGGTTCCATATATATCCTCCTATAAATAAGAAGCGGTAACGACTATCATCACTTGAGCTTCTTCTGATTTTGGGTTTATTAATCTATGTAACTGATTAGCCTTAAAATAAAGCGCATCTCCTACTACAGCATGGTAATCATCATCACCTAATTTCAAAGTAACTTGTCCTTTTAAACAATAGATGAAAGTATCTGATTCTGATGGTTCAAAATTTTTATACGAGGCGTTACCTTGTAACGTTAACAATAATGGCTCCATTTCAAATTCATTAGACTGTGTAACCGGCCAATTTAATATATAACCCTTATCATATTCATCATAAGTAACTTGTGATGCCTTTTTATATAACACTTTTTCTGTTCGTGGTTCTTTGAAAAAATCACTAGGAGTCGTACCCAATACTTCTAATATATTCAAAAAGGTTTCCATACTTGGTGATGCATATTGACTTTCAATTTGTGATATATAACCTTTTGATAAGTCAGTACGCTCTGCTAATTCTTCTTGTGTTAAATGCTTTATAATACGTAAATTCTTAATTTTCTTACCTATCTCCATTTTTTCACCTTTTCAAAATATTATAGTGAAAAGTTTTAATTTTCATCATAACTAAAATTTTTGCTTTTAAAAAAATAAAAAGCTATATTCTGTTTACTTTTATCAAACATTTTGTTTAATGCTTAATAAAAATATCAGAATATAGCTTTTATGACAATAGTTATTTTTATTTTGATGAAAAATATCTTTGTTCTGGTGAAGTTTGTACTGCTTTAACCACTTGATAACTGTTATAGCCGCTATTATTCTCAAATTCTTTAAAAATCTGTTTCTCTTCAGCTTTGCCAGGTACAATTTCTTTAAATTGTTTATAACGATTTAATATGAGTTGTCCTTCAACTTTAGATTCATAATAAGCCTCAACAGCATTGAAAAATGACACGACTTGCATCATCTCATCATTTGTCCAATCTAAATCTATTGGATATTGATATTCCATTGTTTTTTTTACCTCCAATTCAATTAACTTATCTTCATTATATTTCAAAGTAATATTTTGTATCATCTATATGCTATATACAAAAAAATCCGAGACATTTATTTATGTCCCGGACTCAATTGTCATATTGGTAATAAATCATTACTTTGAGTAAGAACTTAAATTAAGTTATGCTCAATTGTAAACATTTTTACCAGAGTGTGATAACAAATACTTGTTATGTCACATTCCTTTTTAACTTTAGTATGAAAATCTAAAGAAATTACATTGTATGAATAGGTAATCCTAATGCTTTTTCAGCAGCTTCCATAGACATTTCACCTAATGTTGGGTGAGCATGAATAGTTAAAGATAAATCTTCAGCATTCATACCTGCTTCAATTGCTAAACCTAATTCAGAAATAATATCAGAAGCGCCAGTACCAACTACTTGAGCACCTACTAATGTGTTATCTTCTTTAAGTGTTAACAATTTAACAAATCCAGTTGTGTCATCTAATGATAAAGCACGTCCATTAGCTGCATAAGGGAATTTAGAAGCTGTAACTGCTAAACCTTCTTCTTTAGCTTGAGCTTCTGTGTAACCAACAGTAGCAAGTTCTGGTTCAGTGAAACATACAGCAGGCATACCAATGTAGTCTACTTCAGATGCTTCACCAGCAATTACTTCAGCAGCAACTTTAGCTTCATAACTAGCTTTATGTGCAAGTGGTAAACCAGGAACGATATCGCCAATTGCAAAAATGTTTTCAGCTGAAGTACGGCTTTGTTTATCTACTTCTAACAATCCACGATCTGCAAATTTAAGGCCTAACTCTTCTAAACCTAATTCATCAGTGTTAGGACGACGTCCTACAGTAACTAATACGTAATCAGCATCGATTGTTTGTTCTTCGCCTTTTACTTCATAAGTTACTTTCACACCATTTTCAGTTTCTTCAGCAGATTTAGCCATTGCTTCAGTTACAATTTCAACGCCTTTTTCTTTCATACCTTTTTTAACAGGTTGCGTCATTTGTTTTTCGAAACCACCTAAGATGTCTTTTGCACCTTCTAGGATAGTAACTTCTGAACCAAAGTTAGCGAAAGCAGTTCCTAATTCTGAACCAATGTAGCCTCCACCAACAACAACCAATTTACCAGGAACTTCTTGTAAATTTAGAGCACCAGTAGAATCGATTACGCGGTTACCAAATTTGAAGTTAGGGATTTCAATTGGTCTAGAACCAGTTGCAATAATCGCGTTTTTGAAATTATAAGTTTGAGCACTTTTATCATCCATAACACGTAGGCTATTGTTATCAACAAAGTAAGCTTCACCTTTTACGATTTCAACTTTATTACCTTTTAATAATCCTTCAACGCCACCAGTTAATTTCTTAACAACTGATTGTTTGAATTCTTGAACTTTATCATATTTTAGTGAAACACTTTCAGCGATTACACCTAAATTTTCAGAGTTCTTAGTTTCGTCATAACGATGTGAAGCGTGTAATAACGCTTTTGAAGGAATACATCCTACGTTTAGACATACACCGCCAAGCTCGCCTTTTTCTACGATTGTTACTTTTTGACCTAATTGTGCTGCACGAATTGCTGCAACATATCCGCCAGGTCCTGCTCCGATTACAATAGTATCTGTTTCAATTGGGAAATCTCCAACTACCATGTTTTACCCCTCCATTAATAATAATTCTGGATTATTTAATAAACGTTTAATATGATTCATAGCATTTTGTCCAGTAGCACCATCAATTTGTCTGTGGTCAAAGCTTAATGATAATGATAGTACTGGTGCTGCAACAATTTCTCCATCTTTAACGATAGGTTTTTGTGCAATGCGTCCGATACCTAAGATAGCAACTTCTGGGTGATTGATAACTGGTGTGAACCATTGTCCGCCAGCTGAACCGATGTTACTGATTGTACAAGTAGCACCTTTCATTTCATCAGCTGATAATTTACCATCACGAGCTTTAACAGCAAGTTCGTTAATTTCATCTGAAATTGCAAACATAGATTTGCGATCAGCATTTTTAACTACTGGTACTAATAAACCTCTGTCTGTATCAGCTGCGATACCGATATTCCAGTAATGTTTGTGCACGATTTCGCCAGCTTCTTCATTGAATTCTGTGTTAAGCGCTGGGTATTTTTTAAGTGCAGAAACAAGTGCTTTCACTACATATGGTAAGAAAGTTAATTTAGTACCTTGCTCAGCTGCAACTTCTTTGAATTTTTTACGGTGATCCCATAGTTCTTGAACATCAATTTCATCCATTAATGTTACGTGTGGTGCAGTATGTTTTGAGTTAACCATTGCTTTAGCAATTGCTTTACGCATTGCTGGGATTTTTTCAGTAGTTTCTGGGAATTCACCTTCAGTAGAAACTGCTGCTGGTTGTGAAGCGCTTGTGCTAGTTGTTTCTTCGCTAGCTGCTGCACTTTCATTTGAAGCAGTTGATTGGCCACCATTTAAGTAAGCGTCAACATCTTCTTTAGTAGTACGTCCGTTTTTGCCTGAACCTGAAACAGCTTTAATATTAACGCCTTTTTCACGTGCATATTTACGTACAGAAGGCATCGCTTTAACACGTTTGCTTTCGTCTACTTCTTCATCATTTGAAGCTTGTGCAGGTGCTTCTGGCGTACTTTCTTCTGCTGGTGCCTCTGTTTCTTCACTAGCAGCTTCGTCACTTTCACTACCTTTAAATTGCATTTCTTCTGCATCTGGTGCATCGATTTTAACAATTGTATCACCAACAACTGCAACAGTACCTTCGTCTACTAAAACTTCTTCAATAGTACCAGAAACAGGAGATGGAATTTCTACAACTGATTTGTCATTTTGGACTTCAGCTAATACATCGTCTTCTTCAATTGTGTCTCCAGCTTTAACAAACCATTTTACAATTTCACCTTCGTGGATACCTTCACCAATGTCGGGTAATTTAAATTCAAATGCCACGTTATTATCCTCCTAAAAATTCATATTAAGTCAAAAATTAGAAAACAGGTTGAGACAATTTACTCATACCTTCTTTATTGTATATATAAACTTGAATGAAGTAGGTATAGCGACGTATCGTATACGCTACTCCATTCAAAGAGTATATTAAAATTCTAATGTTTCTTTTGCTTTTTCAATGATATCGTTTTTGTTTGGTAACCAAACATTTTCCGCTTGTGTAAACGGATAGACAGTGTCAGCCGCTGCAACTCTTGCAATAGGAGCTTCTAATGAAAGGATTGAACGTTCAGCTAACTCAGATGCAACTGTTGCACCAACACCAGCTTGACGTTGAGCTTCTTGAACTACTACTGCACGACCAGTTTTTTCAACTGAAGCAACAAGTGTTTCGATATCAATTGGTTGAACAGTACGTAAGTCAATGACTTCTACTGAATAACCTTCTTTTTCTAATTCTTCTGCTGCTTTTAATGACTCTTGTACCATCGCACCGTATGCAATAAGTGTGATGTCATTACCTTCTTGTTTTACGTTAGCTTTTCCGATTTCAATTGTGTACTCTTCTTCAGGTACTTCATCACGGAAAGAACGATATAATTTCATGTGCTCTAAATATACAACTGGGTCATTACTTCTAATTGCAGAAATTAATAATCCTTTAGCGTCATATGGATTTGAAGGGATTACCACGTGTAAACCAGGTGATTGAGCTAAAATACCTTCTAAGTTATCAGCGTGTAATTCTGGTGTATGAACACCACCACCAAATGGTGCACGAATTGTAACTGGAGCTTGTTTAGAGTTACCAGAACGGAAACGCGTACGCGCAATTTGTCCTGCTACAGAGTCGAACACTTCAAATACAAATCCTAAGAATTGTATTTCCATAACTGGACGGTATCCTTGTGTAGTTAAACCTAGAGCTAAACCACCAATACCAGATTCCGCTAAAGGTGTATCAAATACACGATCTTCACCGAATTCTTTTTGTAAACCTTCAGTTACACGGAAAACACCACCGTTAACACCGACGTCTTCACCGAAAAGTAAGACATTTTCATCATTTTGTAATTCGGTTTTAAGCGCATTATTAATCGCTTGAACCATTGTCATTTGTGCCATCGGTTACTTCGACTCCTTCTCTTTATAAATTTCATATTGCTCAGCTAAATTTTGAGGCATTTCATCGTACATATTTTCCATCAAGTCAACAACTGTTTGTTTTTCAGTGTTGTCTGCTTCTTTAATAGCAGCTTTGATTTCAGATTTAGCACGTTCGATAACTTCGTTTTCTTTTTCTTCAGTCCATAAACCTTTATTTTCAAGGAATTTTCTGAAGCGTACTAATGGATCCTTTTTCTCCCATTCAGAATCTTCATCAGATGTTCTGTATTTAGTCGGATCGTCACCAGCCATTGTATGTGGACCATAACGATAAGTGATTGTTTCGATTAATGTTGGACCTTCACCGTTTACAGCACGATCACGCGCTTCTTTAGTTGCTTGATATACTGCTAATGCATCCATACCATCAACTTGGATACCAGGGATACCAACTGAGATTGCTTTTTGAGCTAATGTTGTAGCTGCCGTTTGTTTACTACGTGGTGTAGAAATCGCATAGTTGTTATTTTGAATAACGAAAATTGCAGGTGCTTTATAAGCAGAAGCAAAGTTAATACCTTCATAGAAATCACCTTGTGACGAACCACCATCACCAGTGTATGTGATTGCTACAGCTTGTTTACCACGTTTTTTAATACCTAATGCAACACCAGCTGTTTGAACATACTGTGCACCGATTATAATTTGTGGACTTAGAGCGTTAACTCCTTCAGGCATTCTGTTTCCTTTAAAGTGACCTCTTGAGAATAAGAAAGCTTCTGTTAAAGGTAAACCTTGCCAGATTAATTGTGGTACATCACGGTAACCTGGTAATATAAAGTCTTCTTGCTCTAAAGCATATTGTGAAGCTAATTGTGAAGCTTCTTGTCCTGCTGTCGGAGCATAGAAACCTAATCTCCCTTGTCTATTTAATGAAATAGAACGTTGGTCAAGGATACGTGTCCATACCATTCTCTCCATTAATTCAACTAATTGCTCGTCTGACAATTCTGGTAACAAATCTTCATTAACAACATTGCCATCTTCATTCAAAATTTGAATCATTTCAAATTTAGATTCAGTATCATTCAATACCTTCTCTGCATCGAATTGGGCTTTTAATTTCTGAGCCATTCAATTCACCAAACCTTTCCCGTATAGTAGAAATTCATTTTATCCTTTAACATTGTACCACAAAACTGTTACACTGTTAAACAATTTGAAAAAGTTCTGTAATACTCAAAATAGATACAGTTTTTGTGTCTGTATCAATGAAAATTATAACACTGTACTACTCAAAATCATGTAATTTTTTCTAAAGGCTTCTATATAAATGTAAGCGCACCCATTTATTATGCTATAATCAATTGACACAAATTTCAAATGTAGTGCATTCAATTTTAAGCGAGACTGTCTACATCTTCTTTTTCTTGGTTAACTTTTTTCATTGCATCTGAATATTGTTTAAAGGCTTTGTTCATATCTTTATATGATTTCGATACTGCTTCTGATTTTTTATCAATTTCAGCTTGGTCCACTTTTTCACCTGACGTGTATTGGAACATATTCTTTTCTTTAGTCAAAATGTTTTTGTAAGCTTTAGAATAATTATCGTGTGCTTTATACTTATCTTTAAGTGCATTATTTAATTCTTCAACTTCTTTTTTCTTTTGTTTATCACTTATGTTATCAACATGTTCTTGCGCTTTTTTAAATTCTTTTTCAGAATCATTAAGTGCTTTCTCTTCTTTTTCAAATTCTTTTTCTCTTTCTTCTACGTTATCTACTACTTTTTTTGAAGTTTCTTTAACTTCTTGCTGGTCTTTTCCATTAATTTCTTTTACTAATTTTTGTTTTTCTTGTTCAAGATTATTTAATTTCTTGCCAACTGATGAAACAGGTTTCTCTTCATCAAATGCTTTTTGTACTTTTTCATTATAGTCTTTGATTTCACCTTTATCTGTTGTACAACCTGCGACTAACATAGTAGAAGCAATCACTGCACCGATGCCATATTTTAATTTCATTTTGAGAAATCCTCCTTTATTTGTATGATATATTATATAATATTTTATGATAAATCAAATCTATCACTGTATTTTTCCCATTAAGTTTTGGTATATTTTATATTAAGGAAGGTGTATGAACAAATGTTAACAATGAAAGATATTATCCGTGATGGACATCCAACACTTCGTCAAAAAGCGCAAGACGTGCCACTACCGATTTCTGATGAAAATCGCAATATATTAAAATCAATGCGAGAATTTTTAATTAATAGTCAAGATGAGGAAACTGCTAATAAATATGGTCTACGTTCAGGCGTTGGACTCGCTGCCCCTCAAATTAATATTTCTAAAAAAATGATAGCTGTATACTTACCAGATGACGGAAATGGCAAAAGCTATGACCTTATGCTAGTCAACCCAAAAGTAGTAAGTCATAGTATACAAGAAGCTTATTTGCCTACTGGCGAAGGATGCTTAAGTGTAGACGAAAATATTCCCGGACTCGTCCATCGTAAAAATAGAATTACAGTTAAAGCAACTGATATCGATGGTAAAGAAGTTAAGTTACGTCTAAAAGGCTACCCAGCAATCGTGGTTCAACATGAAATTGACCATATTAACGGCGTTATGTTTTATGACCACATTGATCAAACTAACCCTCTTCAACCACACGATGATGCAGTAGAAGTTTAATTTATAAAGTAAAAATACCGTTAGCAAATTGAGATTATCAAATCGCTAACGGTATTTTTACATAAAGTCATCCCTACGTTCATGATAAGGAACTTCTAATTCTTTCAATTCTGATTTCAATAAATTTAACTCTTGAATGTCGATGAATTCTGGATCATGATTATGTTTTACATAAATTTGATTTCCATTTACATTATCAATGATTTCATTATAATTAAAAAACATAATTACTTGTTCAGCACGCACCTCAAAAGTTACATCTTGAAATATTTTATCAGTTCTTTTTTTTTCAACTTTCACATCTTCAATAATTCTCTTTACTTGATCCATTTCTATCACCTCAACGTCACTTTCACTACGATAAGCTACTGCTATTGCAATGATAATTAAATTTTCCTTCTCAATATTATCTTATAATATTTTTCATTTCATACTCAAGCTTAAACTTCTTTTTATACAAATTTTCTGAAAAAACACAAAGTCAATTTTACAATCTATATAAAATATGAGCATAATTGTTCGGATTAATGGCATACAACAAGATAAAACTGCTTTATTTATTCTACTACATCATGTAAAATGAGAGATAACTGAAAACATACAAGTAATTATATTTGTGTTTTTCTAATCGAACGAAATTAAGAAAATCGCCCTAGCAACATACTGGGATAACTAGTATGTTCTCTTTATATAATGGTAGTGGAAACATCACGTTTTTGAAAATAATGATAATACTTCATCATTTTCGTCCCACTTATAATACTAGGGTTTTACAATAAAATAAAAAGAAAATCAATAGATGATTTTTAGGAGGAAAATAATAAAATGGCAGTATTTAAAGTATTTTATCAACATAACAGTGACGAAGTAATTGTACGTGAAAACACGCAAACAATTTATGTTGAAGGACAAACAGAAGAACAAGTTAGAAGATATCTAAAAAACCGTAATTTTAATATTGAATTTATAACTAAATTAGAGGGCGCACATTTAGAGTATGAAAAACAATCAGATCACTTCAACGTGGAGCAAGCTGAATAATGAAACAAATTCATAAAAATGAAGTTGCGGTTTATGCACTTGGTGGTTTAGGTGAAATTGGTAAAAACACTTATGCCGTTGAGTATCAAGATGAAATCGTTATTATCGATGCCGGGATTAAATTCCCTGACGACAATTTATTAGGTATCGATTACGTTATTCCTGATATCACTTACCTAGAGCAGAACCAAGATAAAATTGTTGGTCTGTTTATTACTCATGGACATGAAGACCATATAGGTGGTGTGCCCTACCTATTAAAGAAAATTAATGTCCCTATTTATGGTGGACCATTAGCTTTAGGCTTAATTAGAAATAAATTAGAAGAACATCATTTGTTAAGAACAACAGAGCTTATTGAAATTGAAGAAAGTAGTGTAATTAAATCAAAACACTTTGAAGTTTCTTTCTATTTAACTACTCACAGTATTCCAGAATCATATGGTGTTATTGTAAACACTCCTGAAGGTAATATTGTGCATACTGGAGATTTCAAATTTGATTTAACTCCTGTTGGAGAGCCTGCTAATATAGCTAAAATGGCTAGACTTGGTGAAGAAGGCGTTCTGTGCTTACTCTCTGATTCAACTAACTCATTAGTACCCGATTTCACATTAAGCGAACGCGAAGTTGGTCAAAACGTCGAAAAAATATTCAGAAATTGTAATGGCAGAATTATATTCGCCACATTCGCTTCTAATATTTATCGTGTGCAACAAGCTGTAGAAGCTGCTATTAAGCATAATCGTAAGATTGTAACTTTTGGTCGTTCGATGGAAAATAACATCAAAATTGGTATGGAATTAGGTTATATCAAAGCACCGCCAGAAACATTTGTTGAACCTAATAAAATCAATACTGTTCCTAAACATGAACTCTTGATTTTATGTACTGGTTCACAAGGTGAACCAATGGCTGCACTTTCAAGAATCGCTAATGGTACACACAAACAAATTAAAATAATACCTGAAGATACGGTTGTCTTCAGTTCATCACCTATCCCAGGTAATACGAAAAGTATCAATCGTACGATTAACTCACTATATCGAGCTGGTGCAGAAGTCATTCATAACAAAGTATCAAATATTCACACTTCAGGACATGGTTCTAAAGGTGATCAACAATTAATGTTACGTTTGTTACGCCCTAAGTTCTTCCTACCAATTCATGGTGAATACCGTATGTTGAAAGCACATGGTCAATCTGGAATTGAATGTGGCGTTGAGCCTGATAATGTCTTCATATTTGATATAGGGGACGTCTTAGCTTTAACACGTGATACAGCGCGTAAAGCTGGTAGAATCCCTTCTGGAAATGTACTTGTCGATGGTAGCGGTATCGGTGATATAGGTAATGTAGTTATTCGTGATAGAAAACTTTTATCTGAAGAAGGTTTAGTAATCGTTGTAGTAAGTATTGACTTTAATACAAATACACTGTTATCAGGTCCAGACCTTATTTCAAGAGGTTTCGTATATATGCGCGAATCAGGACAATTGATTTATGATGCTCAACGTAGAATCAAATCAGATGTAATTGCTAAATTAAATCAGAACCCAGAGATTCAATGGCATCAAATTAAATCTTCTATCATTGAAACATTACAACCTTATCTATTTGAGAAAACTGCACGTAAACCAATGATATTACCAGTTATAATGAAAGTTAATGAAGATAATAACCAATCATTTTCTAAAAAAACTAATAGCAATCAGCCTAAACCTAAGAAAAACAACACGAAGGCATTTGCTAAGTCTAAAAAACCAACAGATAAAAATAATAAAAAAGTTAATAATAAAAAACCGACACAAAATACTAAGAAGCAATCAACAGATGTACCATCAAAAAATGAATAGTGGTGCGTTGTGCAAAAGGTTGATTTACGACAGTAAAGCTAATTAGAACTAGTAATGAATATTAACAGTTCATTAAGTAAGCACTAATAAAAAAGATGAAGTTGAGACTTGAAATTACGTTTCAACTTCATCTTTTTTTATTTTAAAACAACAATATCTTAATATACTATTAGAAAAAGCACTTAAAAGTAGATATTGTATAAGTAACTACTTTTAAGTGCTTTTTCTATGATTAACGTTAATGATCTACTAATGATTATCTTACTACTTTTTTCTCAAAGCGATTTAAATCATTATCGTGTCCTATCATTATCAAAATATCTCCTATTTCTATACTTAAGTTAGGGTCTGGCGATACTAAGATTTCTCTACCACGTTTAATAGCAATAATACTAATGCCAAATTGTGCACGAATATCCAATTGTATAATTGTTTGACCTGCCATTTTCTCACTTGCTTTGATTTCAACGATAGAATGTTCATCTGCAAGTTCTAAATAATCCAAGACGCTTGCACTAGCTACATTATGAGCAATCCTTCTTCCCATATCTCGTTCTGGGTGAACGACGGTATCAGCACCAATTTTATTTAAAATTTTAGCATGATAATCATTCTGTGCTTTAGCTGTTACTTTCTTTACACCTAATTCTTTTAAAATTAAAGTCGTTAAGGTACTAGATTGAATATTCTCTCCAATTGCAACAATAACGTGGTCAAAATTTCGGATACCTAAACTTTTCATTACAGCTTCATCTGTTGTATCTGCTACTACAGCATGTGTTGCAATGTCACTGTATTCGTTTACTCGAGCTTCATTCATATCAATTGCCATAACATCCATGTCTAAAGCATTTAATTCTCTTACTATACTGCCACCGAATCGGCCTAAACCAATCACCACATATTCTTTATCCATATGCGTCCTCCAATTTAAAAATTGTGGCATATTAATTGAAATCATTACTTAGAAAAGTATTGCTGTCAATTAATATAACCACATTTGAAAATATTAAGTTATTTTTTGCCTTCTACATATTTTTTATCAAAGACAAATAATCTTAATAATAATATTAACGATGGAATGAGTAAAAGTAAACCTAAAATAAACACAATAATTAAGGCTATTGCCATGCTACTATTTACGACACCTTCATCTATTCGAATATAAGGATACAATATATATGGCAATTTACTTGCGCCATACCCAAAGAATGCAAAGCCCATTTGGAAAATTACTAATGTAAAAGCATAGCCATGACCTTTTTTCATAAGTGTTAATATCATTGCACCAACAAAACATATAAAACTTAGTAGGAACATCCACCAATAATTTGTTACCGCGTTTAAGAAGTGTTCTTCATTTTGTAAACGTAATGATAAAAATACAAATAATGATACCGCGATCATAGGTGCTCCCCAAATTAAGAACCAATATCTCAATAAATTGTATGCTGGTTTATCTTTTGCTTTAGAAGCGTAAAAAGTAAGAAAACCTGATGAGATATAAAGAACTGAAATAATCGCTAAAAATACGACTGACCATGAATATGGACTAAGCAACAATTCTAACCAATTTAAGTCTAAATGATTCTCTGTGCCAGTAATATACCCACCTTCAGATATCGTTAATGTTGTAGCTAGCGCAGCTGGGATTAGCAATCCAGCTATACCGTACATTCCTAACCATGGTAACTTAGTATCTGGACCATAGTTTTCAAAAGCATAAAAGCCACCTCTAATTGATAGCAAAATTAACGCAATTGACGCTGGCAAGAGTAACACTGTCCCAAGATATTTGGCTGTATCAGGGAAGAACCCAACCATACCTACGAAGAAAAATACAAAGAACACATTTGTTACTTCCCACACTGGATTAAGATAACGAGCAATCAAATGATTAATTTTCTTATCCTGTTTCGTAATTTTTGCATGTAGTGTAAAAAAGCCTGCACCAAAATCAATTGAGGCGATAATGATGTAACAGAATAAGAAAATCCAAAGCACCGAAATACCAATGTATGCAAATATCATTCTGCATCACCTCTTTCTGAAGCTAATGCTTCAACATCTTTATATGCTGGTTTATGCTTAAACATACGGATCAGTACATAAGCTGAAGTAACCATAAGAACGATATAAAGTAGTCCAAATAATATCGTCACGAGCGTAAGTCCACCCGCTTGTGTTGCAGCATCAGCGACTTTTAGATAGCCACGAACAATCCATGGTTGACGACCTTGTTCAGTTAAGAACCAACCAAACTCAATTGCCAACATTGCTGCAGGCCCGGTTAATAATGCACCATATAACATCGGTTTTGAATATGTGAATTTCCGTAATTTTTTAAACACAAGCGTTAACACATACGCACCAGATACTATGAGACAAAATACTCCCATAGAAACCATTAAATCGAAGTAATAATGTACAATCATAGGTGGATGTAATTCCTCAGGGAAATCATTCAAACCTTTTACTTCTGTATCTGTATTATTATCTGCTAAGAAGCTTAAAATACCAGGAATTTTAACTGCACCTGTAACTTCTTGCGTTTTTTCGTCTAATGATCCAAATAAAACTAAATCTGCATTCGATTCTGTATCAAAGTGCCATTCATATGCTGCTAGTTTTTCTGGTTGCTCTTGATGTAAGAATTTTGCAGATAAGTCTCCAGCTAACATAGATCCTAAGGTAAAGATTACACCTAAAATCATAGTTAATTTTAGTGCTTTCTTATGATACTCAGTATCTTTTTTAAATTTATTTTTTAACAATTTAAACGCTGCGATAGCGGCTAATACAAATGCCATTGTCATTAATGCAGTGGCTACAACGTGAAATGAACGTATCAAGAATGAATCATTAAACATTGCGACTAAGGGTTCTACATTAACCATTTTACCATTTTTCATTTCAAATCCAGCAGGTGTATTCATAAATGAGTTAACTGCCGTAATAAAGAATGCGGAAAATGAGCCACCTAATATAACTGGAATACTAATAAGAAAATGTGTCCATTTTCCTTTAAAGCGATCCCAAGTATACAAGTAAATACTTAAGAAAATTGCTTCAAAGAAGAAAGCAAAAGTTTCCATAAATAACGGTAATGCTATGACATGACCACCCATTTGCATAAATGTAGGCCAAAGTAGTGATAGTTGTAAACCAATTATAGTCCCGGTTACAACGCCAACAGCTACCGTGATAGTATAACCTTTGGTCCATCTCTTCGCCATCGCCGTATACGATGGGTCATTTCTCTTAATCCCTAAAAATTCAGCAACAGCAAACATGACCGGTACACCTACACCGATTGTTGCAAAAATTATATGAACTGCGAGTGTCATCGCAGTTAGAAAGCGTGCTAATTCAACTGAATCCATAATATCACCTTTTTTATTTATTTGTGACAAAAATCACAACGTCCATTCATTATAAACTGCTTTACATTTTTTTGAAATAAATTGTGCTTAAAATAAAGTGACAAATTAATGACCAATAACATGTATTTTTTAAACTTGAAATATTTAATAAAGTTTCTTATATTTAAGTAAATTACAATTAAGAAAGGATAAAAGCACTATGACTGAAATTATAATTTACACTCAAAACGATTGCCCCCCTTGTACATTTATCAAGAATTATTTGTTAGATAAAGACATTGAATATACTGAAAAAAATATTAGCATTTCAAAATTCAGAAACGAAATGATGGATTATGATGCGTTTGCTACACCATTTATCTTAATAGACAACGAACCAATGTATCAAATTGATATGGATAAAATCAATCAAAGCTTAAATTTAAACTAGTGAGGCCTTGATATTCCATTAACTTATATATCAAACCTAACTCACAAAGTTCCATTTTACAATAATTGTGTATTGAAAGATTTAAATAATCAAAAAAACTGTTCACAAAGTTATTTAACTCTGTGAACAGTTTTTTATTGTAGTGATACACTAAAGTAATTCAATACTTATATATGCATTCGCTTACAAAATTATTCAAAAATTTTACTTAGCGTATTGTTCAACCAATTCTTGGACTTCTTCTGATGTCGCACAATTAATTGCTCTATTCGCTAGTTCTTCCATTTCATTTTGACTTAGACCTTTGATTTGTCGACGTGCTTTCAATATAGATGTTGCACTCATTGAAAATTCATCTAAACCTAGACCTAATAGCAATGGAATAGCAGTTTCATCTCCAGCCATTTCTCCGCACATACCAGTCCATTTACCTTCATTATGAGAAGCTTCAATCACTTGTTTTACTAAACGTAAAATTGAAGGATTGTATGGTTGATACAAGTAAGAAACACGCTCAGACATACGATCAGCAGCCATTGTATATTGAATCAAGTCATTCGTGCCGATACTAAAGAAATCAACCTCTTTAGCAAATACATCTGCTAAAGCAGCAGTTGATGGTATCTCTACCATAATACCTAATTCAATATCGTCAGAAACTTCAATGCCTTCGTTTGTTAAATTTTCTTTTTCTTCCAATAATAATGCTTTTGCATCGCGGAACTCTTTGATTGTGGCAACCATTGGGAACATAATATTTAATTTACCGTAAGTAGATGCACGTAATAATGCTCTTAGTTGCGGTCTAAAAATATCTGGTTGATCTAAGCATAAACGAATTGCACGATATCCTAAGAATGGATTCATTTCTTCAGGTAAGTTTAAATACGGTAACTCTTTGTCGCCACCGATATCTAAAGTACGTACAACAACACGCTTACCTTCCATTGTTTCCAATACTTTTTTATAAGCCTCAAATTGTTCATCTTCAGTTGGCATTTCATCTCTACCCATATATAAGAACTCAGTACGGTATAATCCAATACCTTCTGCGCCATTTTCGATAACACCTTTTAAATCATCTGGTGTACCTATATTAGCAGCAAGCTCTACATGCGTTCCATCAGCTGTTGTTGATGGTTCATCACGTAATTGTTGCAATGCTTGCTTATCTTCAAAGAAACGCTCACGTTTATTTTGATACGCTATAACTTCATCTTCAGTTGGGTCAATAATTACGTCACCAGTTAAACCATCGACGATAATCATATCGCCTTGTTTTACTTCTTTAGTAATTGACTTAGTACCCACGACTGCAGCAATTTCTAATGAACGACTCATAATTGCAGAATGTGATGTTCTACCACCAATATTTGTAACAAATCCTTGTACAAATTCTTTGTTTAACTGAGCAGTATCTGAAGGTGTTAAATCGTTTCCGATTATAACAACGCTTTCATCAATCATACTAGGATTTGGTAATTCTACACCTAAGATGTGTGCTAACACACGTTTTGAAACGTCTCTAATATCAGCAGCACGCTCTTTCATGTATTCATTATCCATTGATTCGAATATTGTGATAAATTGTCCAGTTACATCAGATAATGCAGTTGGTGCGTTAACTTGTTCGTTTTTAATTTTTTCTTCAATCGGTTGAATTAATTCAGGATCATCTAAAACTAATAAATGCGCATCAAAAATTGCTGCCTTATCGGCACCTAAATTCTCTTCTGCATTATTTCTAATCTTAGTTAATTCAACTTTAGATGTTTCGATAGCATGATTAAACTTTGCAATTTCAGCGTCGACATCTGTTACCTTTTCACTATCAAATGAAAGATCAGGTTCAACTAATAAATATGCTTTAGCAATAGCTACACCATCAGATGCAGCTATGCCATTAATATAGTTAGACATAATTATTTAGTTAATCCTTCTTTAGATAAGATATCTGTTATTGCTTCGATTGCGTCAGTTTCATCGCTACCATCAGCATAGATAGTGATTTCAGCATCTTTACCTACACCTAAACTCATAACACCCATGATTGATTTCAAGTTAACTTTTTTACCGTTATATTCTAATTGAATATCTGAGTCGAATTTTGAAGCAGTTTGAACAAGCATTGTCGCTGGACGAGCGTGGATACCTGTTTCGTCAATAATTACATATGATTTTTGTTCCATAATATGATATCTCCTTCGTATAGTTAAAATCGTTAGTTTATTATAAAACCTAGCATAGTTTTATATAATAACATTACCAAATTATACATATAAATTCAATTCGTTGCACCCATGATATGACAATATTCAACGAATTTTAATTATTTTGTGAAAACGTTATAGTTTTAAACAAGTGTTTTCGCAACTTTTTCACATTTTTGAATATGTTCTTCGCCTATTTTCTTCATGAAGTAATAACTGATTGAAGCTGAAATAGCTTGCCCAAGAATTGGGAACCATTTCGTTTGTTTAGCTGCTACACGTTTCGCTACATCTCGGATAACCACTTTCAATATTGCATTAGATACTTTTTTACCAATAAACTGGCTTCCTTGAATTGCAGCAGCTGCAAAAACACGTTCTTTCATATCGTCTCTCATATTATTAACCTGTTTATGATCAAGACCATATATCTTATTAACATCTTCAATAATGTCTCTCATAAGCTTAATATCTACACCAAAGTCTAAACCTGGAATCGGTACAATACTTACACTCGAAGATAAAACCGATTTCTTTCTAACGAGTGCTTGTGCTCTTTTACGACGTTCCTCAATCTCAATATTAGTTGTAGGTAGGTTACCTTTTTGTTTTATATCTTCAATTTTCAATACCTTATTGCCTACTTTATTTGTAAATTTATTTGTTATTTTATTTTTAAAGCTCATTTTCTTCACTCCTTAAGTAAATTCATTCACATTAAAAATAATACCCTTTTTTCAAAGTTTTACTTTATTTTTACAAAAATAGCTTTTAGATATTTAGATGGTTTGTAATGAGGATGTGTTTTAAAATCTTTAGGCAAGCCCATTACATCAACAATTTCATAATCTACATTCTGAGCATTTAATGTTGTATTCACTACATTTTTAAATGCTTTTAATGAAAATGCACTATTATTTGTACACAATAGTAGTGTACCGTCTGGTCCAAGTATATCTAACGCACCTAAAATTAATTTATCGTAATCTTTTTGTACAGAAAATGTCTTTTTCTTATTTCTAGAAAAACTTGGTGGATCAATAACAATCGTGTCATAAAATAAATCGTGACGACGTGCATAATTATAAAAATCAAATGTATCCATTACATAAATATATTGTGATTTAGGATCAATGCTATTTAACCCAAAATTTCCTTCTGTTAATGTGCGAGAGCGGTTCGCCAGATCAACACTAGTTGTCATCTCAGCCTTTTCTGCTGCAACGACTGAAAATGCACCAGTATAACTAAATACATTTAATATTTCTTTATCTTCCGCGTATTGGTCTTTTAATTTTTTACGTACTTCTTTCTGATCTAAAAAGATACCAGTCATTGGTCCGTCATCTAAGTGTACATTGAAGAAAGTGTAGTTTTCTTCAATAACTATTGGGAATTCTGGTGCGTCGCCGTCAACGAAACCACCTTTAATTTCTGCATCTTTGAAGCGCATTTTCTCATATATTGAAGTATACGGAAATACTGATTTTAATGCTGATAATACATTATAACGGAATTTATAAATCCCTTTTGAATACCATTGAATTAAGAAATGGCCATCATAGTTGTCTATTGTCAGACCTCCAACGCCATCTCCTTCACCATTAAATACTCTAAAAGCGTTTGTACCATCAATATTGTAGAAATATGTTCTTTCAGATTTTGCTGCTTCGAATAATCGTTCAAAAAATTGCGTGTTAATCACTTCATTTTTATCGTAACTTAACACCCAACCGATACCTTTATGTTGTTTACCAACGTATGCTGTAGCAATATATTGTTCCTGGTTATTAACTAAATAAAATAAATCCCCTTCTTTTAAATGATCATGTGAATAAATATCATCTTCATCTATAAGTGGATACTCATTTAAATATTTTGTTTCTTTACCTCTATTTAATGTGGCAGTTTTCATAAAATTATGTCAGCCTTTCTGCTTTTTATATTTATAATTTTTCTTTGCTTACTTATTCTATCATCTCAATCTTATCGTAACATCAATTATCTTTAAATCATTACATTATTAATAACATTACTAGCAAATATTAAAGGCCGAAACAAAAAATAATGATATCCTCGCTTTAAAGTGGACACTGAAAAAGTGGAAACTTTAAAGCGAACATATCAAAAATAAATGTTTCGGCCTAAAAATTAATATCGGCAATACCCGATTAAAATTGAAAGTATACTTAACACAGACTTGATTTTAATAGCCACTATCGTCGAAGTTAGTCGCTATCATCTTATTTATACAATAAGTTTCAACGCTACACTTTATACGCTTTAATAACTCAATGCATTAATATTTGCTTGGTTCACGTAATTTCATTACAAAAGCTACTACAATAGCAATTAACATAATTAGTAATATTGGCGTTATGAAAATTGATAATAGTAATCCATGCACCATAATATTCACAAATTCAGTAAGTAATTTGAAAAATAATAGACTGACCATAAATAATTGTAAATAGTAAAATCTATCTTTTAAGAAATTCGTTAGTGTCGTTAATATATAAATAATGATAATAAACATTAAGATTAGTAACGTTATCCACTCTATTACATATTGTGTTTGAGAGATTTCCCAATTACCAGAAACGAATAATGAATTTCTATTGTTAAATTCAATTAAAGTGAAAAACAATAGGACTGCGCCACAAAATAATTCCACATACGCTGATTTCACCCATTTAGGTATTTTCATCCAATTAGGAATATCATCCTCTTGAATATCAATTTTATTTTTCCACTTAGTAATGAATTTATCTTTTTTATCTCTTACTTTTTGAATATCTACACTTCTACGTGTCTTCCTAGTAAACTCTGTTGTTTTATCTTGTAAGTTTTTCCATGTTTCTTTCGTTTGATTTGTTACAGTGCCTTTACTTGTTCTAGATAGTTCCGGTTCTTCTTCCCCAAGTTCTTGCTTAGTTAATGGGAGGGATCTTCTTAAGAATAAAAAGTTCCAAATTGACATTTGACCCAGCAACCACATAATTATGAAAAATGTGTTTACACTTAAAATATCAATCGGTATAATTTCATCACTATCAATTCTCCCATATAGCACAATTTGCGTAATTAAATAACTAAAACCATAACTGAAAATAATCCAAAGATAATGGTATTTTCTATGCTCTGTATTTAACTCGTCTTTATAAACGATGTAACCAATGTGAATTACAAATGGTATTACGAAAATAATAGCAAAGAAGCTATAAACTTGAGTCATTAATATCAATGTGATAATAAAGAACAATATACCGACAACTAAGAAGAATATGGAAATATCATAGTCGTATCTAGTTGTTCTAAATAGAGTAAAACCAATCAAAACAACGCCAATACCAAATAAAATGATTATAATGGCGCTAATTACTGGAAAATTCCCAATATAATTGCTTATTACTCTAATTATTTCACCAAAAAATGCGTTTATAAAATCCCATACATTATGAATATGTAAGTCAATTTTACCCTTGTTATTTAATTTATCAATTAAAGGTAAATTGATTAAAATGATGAGACCTGTGAAAAGCGAAACGATGCCTATAATATAACTATATAATATCTCAGCGTGTTTCTTTAAAAAAGACATACCATTCACCTCAAAAGTTATTATATATTAACATTTAGTTCTTGTCTTTAACAATTTAATAAATACGTCCATAGTATGATATAAATAGATGTATAGTCAACTTTCCACTTATACCATTCAATTAAACAATAAATTGATTATAACTAAGACTCAAATTTAAATCACTAGTTTTGTTTGAATTTTTTATGTTGTGGTATATGTAAGTTATAGAAGTTCATATACTTTAGAAGGAGTGTTTAATCTATGAGTAAAGAAGAATTAAACAAAAAAGCCGCAGAACAAGCAAAAAAAGAAGAAGATAAATTAAAAGATAAGAAAGAATCTGCTGAAGATAGTACAGAAGAAACTAAAAAGAATGTACAAGATTCACTAGATTAATTGTTTCAATAATATAAATATCACATGCTTTAAAATATAAATGTAAATTCGACAAGTGAGGCTGGGGCAAAATAAATGCTCCAGCTTTAGCTTTGGTTATTACTTTTGTTGAACTTTCCATTAAGTTTAAAAGAAGATAATTATTAAACTTAATGGTAATAAAGTACATACATTAAATATTAAATTCAATTGATAGCCTTGACATTGTTCCTTAAAAGTCATACATTATAGTTAAATTTAAATTAATCATTCGCACTAGGGGTGTTTTGTGACTGAGATGAGGTGTACCCTCAAACCCTTTGAACCTGATCTAGATGAAACTAGCGTAGGAAAGTGTACTAATCACCTATTTTTCAGGTATTTGTATGCCTATATTTTAACGCGCAACTTTCTAGAAGGTTGTGCGTTTTTTATATTAGGAGGTTTTTTTATGTCAAAAGGATTAAAGCTTTCAGAAATTCTAGTGACTGTACTAATTGCTGTTGTTTTTGCAGTTATTTACAATATATGGAATTTTGTGTATAAAGCATTACAAGTTACAGGGTTACACTTTGAGGAATTAACATACGGTGCTTGGTTTATGGCTGCTATCGTCGCTTATCTTATTATTCCTAAAGCTGGTATTGCAATATTAGCCGAGTTTGCGGCTGGTGCTGGTGAAACTATTGTCATGGGTCGTTTTGATATTGCAACTATGGTCTATGCCTTATTACAAGGTTTAGCATGTGAAATTATATTTGCTATTTTCAGGTATAAGTCTCGTTCAGCAATGGTCGCAATGCTCGCTGGTCTCTTAGCTTCTATTTCAACATTGCCTTTAGACTTTGCTTATGGTTATTTAGGTGAAGTTGCCGGTTGGAATCTAGCGTTATATATCGGCTTCAGACTTATAAGCGGAATCATCGTTGCCGGCTTAATTTCCTACTATATTGTAAAAGCATTAGATCAAACGGGCGTAACTAAATTGTTCAGACCTGCTACAGAAAGTGACTATGATAATTTATAAGGAGCAATCACGTTGATAGTTACAAAAAATTTGCGATTAAAATATCCAAACGGTAAGAAAAAAATATTTGATCATTTAACACTCCAAATCAAAGAAAAAGAAAAAGTACTATTATTAGGACCATCCGGTTCTGGCAAAAGCACTTTATTAAATGTATTAAGTGGTATTGTACCAAATCTTATTGATCTACCTATCAAGTATGATGAATTGAATATCGACGATTCAAGTAGTGTTATATTTCAAGACCCAGATAGCCAATTTTGTATGCCCAAAGTTGACGAAGAGTTAGCATTTGTTCTAGAAAACCAGCAAGTCCCCCGACATGAAATGGATGAACGCATAGATAATGCACTTAAAGCCGTCGATTTAAAAGTTGATAAAAATCAATACATTAATCAACTAAGCGGTGGTATGAAACAGAAACTTGCAATTGCCGAAACGATATTACAACAGTCGAACACCTTGTTTTTAGATGAACCTACTGCAATGTTGGACGTTGAGTCAACTGCAGAATTATGGAATAAAATCAAAGCCTTATGGCAAAACCAAACAGTGATTATTGTCGAACACAAAGTGGAACATATATGGCAACATATGGACCGTGTCATCTTATTAAATTATGATGGTGAAATTATCGCTGATACTACCCCAGATAAAATCTTGAATAAACATGAAGATTTACTAACAGAATATGGGGTTTGGCACCCTAACGCTTGGCAATATGCTCCGCCAACGATACATTTTAATAATAATACTAATACAAACTTAGATCTTGAATTTGAGAATGTGAACATAAAACGTGGTAAACATAATTTAATCAACATACCTCATTTAAATATTGGTACTGGTGAATGGATTACAATTACAGGCGCAAACGGCTCTGGAAAAACCTCATTACTTGAATCAATGATGCAATTAATTAAATATGAAGGACGTATGTTAGTAGACAAGCGTCCTTTCAACAAAATTAAAGTAGCAGCTAAATATATGTATTTAGTTTATCAAAATCCAGAATTACAATTCATTACTTCTTCTGTTTATGATGAAATTCATATTCAATATAAAAATAAATTTAATTCTAGGCAAGAGGCTGACGCGCAGACTGAATCAATGTTAGAAACACTTAATTTGTTAGCCGTGAAATCTCAGCATCCTTATGAACTTTCCATTGGTCAAAAAAGACGTTTAAGTGTTGCAATCGCTCTAAGTTCATCGTCTGAATTCATTTTACTTGATGAACCGACATTTGGCTTAGATAGTCATAATACATTTAATTTAATAAAGTTATTTCAACAACGTGTAACTAGTGGTCAAACTATTATTATGGTAACACACGATTCAGAAATCATATCCCGTTATCCAACAAGAAGGCTACATTTAGCACATCATGTCATAGAAGAAATGTCTGGTGATCATTATGTTTGATATTTGGAAAAAATATTATACTTTTGTAGATGATGTAAATATAATTACAAAGTTAGCAATCGCAGTTATTTTATTTTTCTTTGTTATACTTGTTCATCAGTTTGATTTTATGCTCTACATTACATGTTTAATGCTGCTATTTTTATTAGCTTTTAATGGTTTGCAATTAAAAATCACTTTAACATTTGTTATTTTAACGATGCTATTCAGTCTCATATCTGCGTTGTTTATGATTTTTTATGGCGATGGTACGCACACACTATTCCAATTCGGCTTTGTCCATATTACTTCAGAGAGCTTATATCGTGGCTTACATTTAGCCATGCGTACGACTACCATTTCATTTTTCGGGATTTTAATTGCTTTCACTTCTCAGATTGTTTTAGTATTTTACAGTCTAATGCAACACTTAAAAGTAAAACCTAAAGTTGCTTATGCGTTTATGGCAGCAATTCGTATGGTTCCATTGATGTTCATTTCCTTAATAGAACTTAGAAAATCATTAAAAATGCGTTATCAGCTAATTCACGCACAAAATTATCGTGGCTTTAAAAAATTGAAACATTTACTAATTCCTTTATTAAGTCAAAATATCCGCAAAGCACATCAACTTTCTGTAGCAATGGAAAAAAATGGGTTTAAAGACGGTCCAAGAACGTACTATTATTATGCACCTTTCTCGTATAAAGATTTTCTATTAATTTTAGTAGTAGGAATCATTTTATTAAGTGCTTATTTATTGGCACAATATATTCCTATTACAGGCATTGAAGATATACGTGTAACAAATATTTATTAAAAAGGTTAACCACCTTTTAAGTAGTCATATTATCCAAAAACAAAAGCGATTGGACAAAACTTAAACCACTTTGTCCAATCGCTTTTTAATTTTAATACAATCTCTCAATTATTTAATCGCTTTATTACTAATATCTTTACGATAGAAAAGGCCTTCGCTTTCTATTTTATCGACCGCTTCATATGCATTATCTTTAGCTTTAGCAATATTTTCACCTTCACCTAATGCTAATATGACACGACCACCTGAAGTAATATACACATCATTTTCTTTCTTTAAACCACTTATAAAGTAATCGCCATTTAAATTAAAACCTGATACTTGATGTCCTTTTTCATATTGTCCTGGATAACCTTTTGAAGCTAACATGACACCTACAACTGCATTATCTTTCCATTCAAAATTGATAGGCGCTTTTGCTTCTAAATCAATTATATGTTGCATCAAGTCGCTCTCCATTCGCGTGAGAAGGACTTGTGCCTCTGGATCACCAAATCGAGCGTTAAATTCTATTACTTTTGGCCCGTCTGCTGTAATAATTGCACCTATGTAAAGTACCCCAAAGAATGAGTAGCCCTCTTTAACCATAGCTTGTGCAATTGGCTGAGCAATATCATCGTTAGTACGTTTCAATATCGATTCATCAATATGAGGCACTGGGCAATATGCACCCATGCCACCTGTATTTGGACCTTGATCATTATCGTATGCACGTTTGTGATCTTGCGCAATACAATCGAATGGTACTGCATAGTCTCCATTCACCATAGTCATAAGTGAAAACTCTTCACCTTCAAGGTATTGTTCAAATACAACAACACCTTCTTCTTCAGGATATAAAGTTTCTACACCTGCTTGTGCTTCTTCATAATTACTTGCAATAATGACACCTTTACCAGCAGCTAAACCATCCTTCTTTAATACCACAGGGTATTCACAAGATTCTATATATTGTAAGGCATTATGTTTATTAGTGATTTCTTTGTATTCTGCCGTTGGTATTTTATATTTTTCCATTAATTGTTTTGCAAATAATTTCGAACCTTCTATTTGTGCAGCGTCTTGATTAGGCCCAAACACTTTGATATCAGCTGCTTGTAATTTATCTGTCAAACCTTCTGTAAGCGGCTGTTCTGGTCCAATAATTGTCCACGCTATTTCGTTTTGTCTCGCAAATGTCACTATTTTTTCATGATCCGTTTCAGCTATTTCCGTATGAATGATTGCTACATCTAACATTGCGTCATTACCTGGAATAGCATGTATTTCATTAACGAGAGGTGATTGACTTAATTTATGTGCTAAAACATGTTCTCTACCACCTGCACCAATTACAAGTACTTTCATATAATATATGGCCTCCATTATTAATGTTTAAAGTGTCTAACGCCAGTAGTTACCATAGCAATACCATGTTTATTTGCCATATCAATAGATGCTTGGTCTTTAATTGAACCACCTGGTTGAATAATCGCTTTAATTCCTGATTTAGCAGCTAGCTCAACAGTATCATCCATTGGGAAGAAACCATCAGAAATCATTGCAACATCATCATTTATTTCAATCGCACGATCAATAGCAATTTGTGCTGAACCAACACGATTCATTTGCCCTGCACCAATGCCCACAGTTTGTTTGGCGTTACTTAATATAATTGCATTACTTTTAACTGAAGCAACTACCTTCCATCCTAATAACATTGCATCCCATTGTGCCTCTGTAGGTTCAACGTCAGTTACAACGCTCATTTCTTCACGTTTCAATGCTACATTGTCTTTATCTTGTACTAAGTAACCACCTGAAACAGACACAACTTCTTGTTCACTATTATCAATGGTCATATCAATTTCTAATAATCTTATATTTTTCTTTTGACTTAAAACTTCTAAAGCTTCTTGAGTAAATTTTGGTGCAATAATAACTTCTAGGAAAATACCATGTAAAGTTTCAGCTAATGATTTTTCAACTGTTCTATTTAAAGCTACAATACCACCAAAAATAGATTGGCTATCAGCTTCAAAAGCATGTTGATAAGCTTCATCAATTGTGTCAGCAACACCAACACCGCAAGGGTTCATATGTTTCACAGCAACTGCTGCTGGTTGTTCAAACTGTTTTACAAGTGACAACGCAGCATCTGCATCTTTAATGTTATTATAACTTAATTGTTTACCGTGTAATTGTTTAGCACCTGCAAGGGTATGTGATGCATCTGAAGTGCGAACAAAATAAGCAGATTGCTGTGGGTTTTCCCCATAACGTAAACTTTCTTTATTGTCTTTAAAATAATCGACGATTGCAGCATCATACTCATTTGTATGTTCAAATACTTTAATCATTAGTGATTTGCGATAATCTTCATCTAACTGGTCTTCTTTTAATCTATTAATAATTTCATTATAATCAGCAGGATGAACTACTGTTGTTACATGTTTAAAGTTTTTAGCTGCAGCACGTAACATCGTTGGACCACCAATATCAATATTTTCAATGGCATCACCTTCAGTTACATCTGGATTGGCAACTGTTTCTTTGAATGGGTAAAGATTCACAACGACCATATCAATTAAATCAATATGTTGTTCTTTTAATTGTTCTAAATGTTCAGGTTTATCTCGGTCAGCCAAAATACCACCATGTACAGATGGATGTAAAGTCTTAACTCTACCGTCCATAATTTCTTCAAATTGTGTTAGATCAGAAATAGATTTTACAGGCACGCCTGCTTCAGCAATTGCGCGCATTGTTCCACCTGTTGAATATAATTCATAACCATTTTCTGTAAGTGATTGCGCAAATGCTACAATCCCTGTTTTATTAGACACACTTAAAATTGCTTTCTTCATTATTACTTGCACCTCTTATTGAATGATTTTTGAAATGACTGCTGGGTATAATTCATGTTCTAATGCTTTTATTCTCTCTTCTAAATCAGCTTTAGTATCGTCCGGGTATATATCACATGTTCTTTGTTCGATAATTTCTCCTGTATCCATCCCACTATCGACATAATGTACCGTTGTACCCGTTATGGCATCACCACTTGCTAACGCTTGTCCCACCGCATCTTTACCTTTGTATTTAGGTAATAAGGATGGGTGAATATTTAAAATCCTTTTATCATACGCTCTCAAAATATTTTCACCAATTAATTTCATATAGCCTGCCAAGACTATCCATTCAACTTTTTCTGAAGTAAGCCACTCTATAATTTTTCGTTCATAGTCTGCTTTAGAATCAAAGTTTTTCAATTCATTAATATGTACATCTAAATTGTATTTCCTAGCACGTTCAATACAATATGCACTAACTTGATCTGTATACAATGCTGTCACTTCAATATGAGGAAGGTTACCTTGCTCAATTTGTGTCATTATACTTTCAAAATTACTACCTGACCCTGACGCAAAAATAGCTATTTTGGCCAATTTTATACCCCCGTTAATTGAATTGGTTCTTCGCCTTCAACGATTTCCCCAATTGCATAAGCATTTACGTTTTGTTTGTTTAAAATATCTAAGGTTGTTTGTACTTGTGACTCATCTACTACGATTGTAAAACCAATACCCATATTAAAGATGTTGTACATTTCCTCAGTTTCAATTTCTCCTTGTTGTTGCAACCAATCAAAAATTGGCAACGTTGGGAATTGCTGTACGTCGATATTTGCAGTGACGCCTTCCGGTAATGCTCTAGGAATATTTTCATAAAATCCGCCGCCTGTAATGTGTGTCATGGCATGAATTTTAACCGCTTCTTTAACAGCTAATACTGGAGCGACATATAACCTTGTTGGTTCTAGAAATGCTTCTAAATATGTTTGTTCATCGTTGTAGTTATCTTGTAAATCAATCTTAGATTTTTCGATTAATTTTCTAACTAAGCTATATCCATTTGAATGAATTCCACTAGATTCAAGTCCTATAATAACTTGACCTGGCTTTACTGAAGAACCATCAATATATTCACTCTTTTCAACCGCACCTACAGCAAATCCTGCCAAGTCATATTCACCTTCGTGATACATATCACCCATCTCTGCAGTTTCTCCACCAATTAAAGCAGTATGTGTCTCTTCACAACCGTCACTTACCCCTTTGACAATTTGTTCGATGACTTCTGGGACAACTTTATGTGTTGCAATATAATCTAAGAAATACAGTGGCTCTGCACCTGTAGTTAAAATATCATTGACGCACATAGCAACGGCATCAATACCAATTGTGTCATGTTTACCGTGATCGATTGCTAATTTCAATTTTGTACCTACTCCGTCTGTGCCAGAAACAAGTAATGGTTCTTTCATGTTTAATTGTGATAGATCAAATGTTGCCCCAAAACCACCTAAACCACCAAGTACTTCTTTGCGCATTGTTCTCTTAACGTGACTAGACATACGATTTACTGCTTCATAACCTGCATTAATATCTACACCGGCTTGTTGATATGCTTTAGACATTTAAATTACCCTCTCTATCAAAGAATTGTTTATGATCTGCTATATATGCTTTTTGGCGATTGCTTAGATGCGCTATATAATCTTCTTCATAGTCATAAAGTCCTGCTGGATAGTCACCAGTAAAACTTTCTACACATAATCCACTGTATGGTGCATCTACATCAAGTCCAATGGAATCAATCAATCCATCAACTGATAGATAAGCTAAAGAATCTGCCCCAATATGTTCGCTTATTTCTTCTGGTGATTTGTTAGCAGAAATAAGTTCAGCTGTTGTCGAAACATCGATACCATAAAAACTTGGGAACATAAACTCAGGCGACGCGATACGTACGTGTACTTCTCTGGCTCCAGCATCTTTCAACATTTGCACGATACGTCTACTAGTTGTACCTCGGACAATTGAATCATCTACAAGCACGATATTTTTATCTTGTACAATATCCTTAACCGCTGATAATTTTACGCGTACACCTTGTTCACGTAGTTCTTGGGTTGGTTGAATAAATGTTCGTGCAACGTATTGGTTTTTAACTAAGCCCATTTCATAAGGCAAGCCGCTTTCTTCTGCGTAACCAGAAGCAGCAGATAATGAAGAGTTCGGCACTCCGATAACCATATCTGCACTTTCAGCTGGACTTTCTTTAGCTAGTTGCTTACCAGATTGTTTTCTAACTGCATGTACATTTTTACCAGCAATTGTAGAATCAGGTCTAGCAAAGTAAATATATTCCATCGCAGAAATAGCAGTCGTCGTGTGTCTCGTGTATGACTCTACTCTAATGCCTTCGTCATTAATCACAACATATTCTCCTGCATGAATATCGCGCACAAATTCTGCACCTAAGACATCAATCGCACATGTTTCACTCGCAATCATATAAGAGCCGTTTTTCATTTTACCTACAGCTAATGGTCTGATTGCATTAGGATCAACTGCGCCGTATAATGCATCTTTAGTCAAAATAGCAAAAGTAAATCCACCCTTTATCTTTCTCAAACTTTCTTGGAATGCATCTTCAAAGGTTGGTGCTTTACTTCTTCTAATTAAATGCATGATGACTTCTGTGTCCGATGATGAATGAAAAATAGACCCTTGATGTTCTAATGAACGCTTTAAACTTTGTGCATTTATAAGGTTTCCATTATGACAAACTGCAACACTCATATCGTAAAAGTGATATAAAAATGGTTGGATATTTTCAATACCTTTATTACCAGATGTAGCGTATCTTACATGTCCAATAGCATGTTGATAAGACTTAAAAGTTTCAAGTTGAATATCAGAAATCGCTTCTGTTAATAAGCCTAAACCACGTTCACCAATTAACTTTTCACCATTTGAACACACAATTCCAGCACCTTCTTGCCCACGATGCTGTAAACTGTGTAACCCCATATAAGTTAGTTGCGCAGATTCGGGGTGATTCCATATGCCAAACACACCGCATTCTTCATTTAATCCGTTGCTGTCATACATTTAGGTATTGCTCCTTCCCATATATCAGTAAGGTTTTGAACATCACGTGTTATTTGAATCTCATTATTAGTTACTTTAAATTGATCGTCGTGTGTTAATTGTCCAATTTCAATTGCACTTTCTATATCTAACGTTTGTCCTTCTTTCACTGCAACAATATAACGCCCTTGTGTTTCACTAAATAATTGAGCGTTCGTTACATTTAATTGTGCGTTTAATCCAAGTTGGTAATGTGCACTCATACGCGCTAACGTCAACAGTAAGCCGCCTTTTCCAACTGTTTGAACGTGTGATGCGATTCCATCACGAATTACTTGTTTTATAGATTCACCCTTTTGTACTTCATCAGATAAATCAATTGCTTCAAATTCATGATTTACTTTCTTATAAAGTAACTTCTCAACTTGGCTACCACCAAAATCATCCTTTGTGTCACCTACTACATATAAAGTGTCGCCAGCACTTGGTTGGAAATCATTTAAATAATCGATGTCTTCGATTAATCCAACCATGCCTACAACTGGTGTAGGGAAGATAGATGTTTCTCTTGTTTCATTATAAAGTGATACATTACCTGATACGACTGGTGTATTTAAGACTTCACACGCTTCTGACATACCTTTCGTTGAATCCGCTAACTGTTGATAAATTTCTTTCTTTTCTGGTGATCCATAGTTTAGACAGTCAGTCATTGCTAAAGGCGTGGCACCTACGGAAATCAAATTACGGTATGCTTCCGCTACAACCATTTTTCCACCTTCATAAGGGTTATTAAATACATAACGTGCTTCACCGTCAATCGTAGATGCGATTGCTTTATTCGTACCTTCTACTCGAACTACTGATGATTGCAACCCTGGTTTCACAATTGTATTAGCACCAACTTGTTGATCATATTGTTCATATAAATAACGTTTAGATGCAATTGTAGGATGTTGTAATAATTCATCAAATACAGACTCTACATCTACTTTACTATAATCATTTTTACTTTCATTGTAGTTTGGCGCTTCACCTTCTAATACATAAACAGGCGCTTCATCAGATAAAGGCTGCACAGGAATATCCGCAAACACTTCATCTTCGTACGTTAATACAAAACGATCTGTATCTGTTACTTCACCTATTACAGCGCTATCTAATTCGTGCTTATCAAATAAATCTAAGAATTTTTGTTCTGTGCCTTTTTCAACAACAAGTAACATACGTTCTTGTGTTTCTGATAACATCATTTCATACGGTGATATACCTTTTTCTCTAGTTGGGACTTGTTCTAAACGTAAATGTAAACCACTGCCACCTTTTGCAGCCATCTCTGAAGAAGATGAAGTTAACCCTGCAGCTCCCATGTCTTGTATTCCTACAAGTTCATCAAACGTAATCGCTTCTAATGTAGCTTCCATAAGTTTTTTACCAACAAATGGGTCACCGATTTGTACTGATGGGCGTTTACTTTCACTATCTTCGCTTAATTCTTCAGAAGCAAAAGTAGCGCCATGAATGCCGTCACGACCAGTTTTCAATCCAACGTAAATCACTGAATTGCCTACACCTTTTGCTGTACCTTTTTGAACCATATCATGATCGATGATACCTACACACATAGCATTTACTAAAGGATTTCCATCATATCTATCATCAAACTCTATCTCGCCGGCAGTTGTTGGGATACCTATACAGTTACCATAACCACCAATACCAGCAACCACGCCACGTAATAAACGGCGATTTTGTTTTTCAGTTAATTCACCGAAGCGTAAGCTATTTAATAAATTAATAGGTCTTGCACCAATAGATACGATATCTCTAATAATACCGCCGACCCCTGTTGCCGCACCTTGATAAGGTTCTACAGCAGATGGATGGTTATGTGATTCAACTTTAAATACAACAGCTTGATTATCACCTATATCCACAACACCTGCGCCTTCACCCGGTCCCATTAATACATGCTCACCAGAAGTTGGGAACTGCGTTAAGAATGGTTTAGAATGTTTATAAGAACAATGTTCACTCCACATTACAGAAAAGATGCCTATTTCTGTAAAATTAGGTTCTTTACCTAAAATTTCGCAAACTTTTTCATATTCTTTATCACTTAAGCCCATATCTTTATACAATTGTTCTAATTTAATTTCTTCTGCACTCGGTTCAATAAACTTAGACATTTTGTTCCCTCCAACTATTTACCATTGCTTCAAATAACTTCACGCCACTGTCTGTACCTAAAATTGATTCAATTGCGCGTTCTGGATGTGGCATCATACCACAAACATTTCCCTGTTCATTTACTATGCCAGCAATATCATTGAATGAACCATTTGGGTTATCAACATATTTTAAAATAATTTGATTGTTTTGATCTAAAGCTTCGTATGTTTCAGGCGTGCAGTAATAGTGTCCTTCACCATGTGCAACTGGGTATACTACCACTTCATTTTTATCATATAGATTTGTGTATGCTGTTTGGTTATTAACAACTTTTAAAGACTCATTGCGACTGACAAACAAGTGCGAATCATTATGTAGTAATGCGCCGGGTAATAGTCCTATTTCTGTTAATATCTGAAATCCATTACAAACACCTAATACTGGTTTGCCTTCTGAAGCAAATCTTTTCACTTCTTCAGTAATCGGTGCCACACTAGCCATTGCACCTGAACGTAGATAATCTCCAAATGAAAAACCTCCTGGAATTAACACGCCATCAAAACCATCTAAAGAAGTATTTCGATAATCAACATATTCTGCTTGTACACCAGACTTTATAGCCGCATTATACATATCTCTATCACAATTGGAGCCTGGAAATTTTAGCACTGCAAATTTCATTATGCTTTCTCTCCTTCTTCCAATACTTTATAGCTATATTCTTCAATGACAGTATTAGCAAATAGTTTTTCACTTAATGTCGTAACCACATTGTGTACTTCAGCATCTGTAGCTTCATCTACTGTCATATATAAAACTTTTCCAACACGGATATCGTTAACTTGTTTATAGCCTAAATCGTGAACTGCACGGTTTAATGCTTGTCCTTGTGTATCTAATACTTGTGGTTGTAATGTGATGTGTAATTCAATTGTTTTCATTTTTATAAAGCCTCCAGTTTATTTAAAAAAGTTTGATATGTTTCAATGATTGATCCTCTATCTTCTCTATATACATCTTTATCAAAATTTGTATCGCTATCTTTATCCCAAATACGGCATGTATCAGGAGAAATTTCATCAGCTAGTAAAATCTGTCCATCATTTGTACGGCCAAACTCTATTTTGAAATCGACTAACCGTAAGTTCATTTCATCCATTAATTGAACTAGAACTGCATTAACATCCTTTGCCGCTTCTTTTAATGAATTTATTTCATTATCTTCAGCTAAATGTAGTAACTTAATATGATCTTCTGTTATTAGTGGATCATTTAGGTCATCGTTTTTATAGAAGAATTCCACAAGTGGTTCGTCAAATTCATGTCCTTTTTCAAAACCAAGTCTTTTAGTAATAGAACCTGCAGCAATATTTCTGACTACTACTTCTAAAGGGATGATTTCAACTGATTGTACAAGTTGTTCTGTTTCAGATATCTGCTCGATAAAATGGCTTTTCTCACCTTTTGCTTTTAAATAGTTAAAAATGTGAGAAGTGATTTGGTTGTTTAAACGACCTTTGCCTTCTATTAAATCTTTTTTAGCGCCATTTCCTGCAGTAACTTCATCTTTGTATTCAACACGTAATACATCATTTTCACCAGTCGAAAATATTCTTTTTGCTTTACCTTCATATAATAAAGACATTATTGAGATCTCCCTTCAAATTTATCAAGTAGTGCTTGTTCGCATTTATCTATGTCAGTTGTCAACACTGTTAAATGCCCCATTTTTCTATTAGGTTTTCTAGATGTTTTACCATATATATGGACATGCCATTCAGCATGCTCACTAAATTGGTCTTCTAATAAATCTAAATCTTTCCCTAATAAGTTCATCATTATTGCTGGTTTTAACAATTCAATTTGTTCTGGTAATTTTTGACCAGTAATAGCCAAAATATGTGTATCAAATTGTGAAAAATCGCATGCTTCAATTGAATAATGACCGGAATTATGCGGTCTAGGTGCAATTTCATTTACATATAAACGGTTTTCACCATCTATAAAGAATTCAACTGTAAAAGTACCTACGAAATGAATATTTTTGATTATTTTATCAACTTCATTTCGAGCTTCTGCTTCTTTTTCATGCTCCGTGCGAGCAGGTACGATTGTTTTAAAGAGAATTTGATTTTGGTGTTCATTTTCTTGTAGTGGAAAATATGTGATTTGATTGTCATTACCAATGGTAACTGTTAGGGATACTTCTTTTTCTAATTGCAAATATTGCTCAGCAACACATTCTTGTTTTTCTAAAAGTGCTTTTGCTTCATCTATATCTGATGCTGAATTAACTAATATTTGACCTTTACCATCATAGCCACCAAACCTTGTTTTCACGATAAAAGGATAACCGATTGTTTCTATAGCAATATTCAAATCATCCGTCTTAGATAATTGTACAAATGGCGCAATTTTGCAATTTGCTTTTTGTAATGTTTGCTTTTCAGTCAATCGATCCTGGAGTAATTGTATAGCTTGATATCCTTGAGGAATATTATATTTTGAGACAAGTGTCTTTAATTGATCGGCTGATATATTTTCAAATTCGTAAGTGATGACATCAGATAACTCACCAAGTTGTTCCAATGCTTCTTGATTATCATACTCGGCGTTGATAAATTCATGTGCGACGTACTGACATGGACATGCTGGATCAGGATCAAGTACGATTACTTTGTAACCCATCTTTTGAGCTGATTGTGCCATCATTTTACCTAATTGACCGCCACCGATAATACCGATTGTTGAGCCGAACTTTAATTTATTGAAGTTCATCTTGCATTTCACTCACTTTCTGAACTAATGATTTTTCATAATTTTCCAAATTTTTTTGGACTGATTGATTATCAATACTTAGTATTCTTGCAGCTAGTACACCTGCATTTTTCGCTCCAGCTTTGCCTATAGCTGTAGTTGCCACTGGAATACCTCCTGGCATTTGGACGATTGATAATAATGAATCTAGTCCTTTTAAACTTTTTGACTCAATTGGTACTCCAATTACTGGTAATGTTGTCATCGATGCAACCATGCCAGGTAAATGAGCGGCACCGCCTGCACCTGCAATAATAACATCATAACCATTTGCTCTTGCTTCTTTAGAAAAATCAACCATTAATTGTGGCGTACGATGCGCTGAAACAACTTTCTTATCATACGGAATTTCTAATTGGTCTAACATAGAACAACTTTCCTTCATTGTTTCCCAATCTGATGAACTACCCATTATGACTACCACTTTCAAAACGAACACCCTTTCAGAAATTTGAAATGTCACTACTATTAGATGTATATTACAGATATAGCATAACAATTAAACCATGCTTTTTCAATCAAAAATCGAACTTTAACCAAAAAAAAGTACATAATTTACGTCTTTTGGTTGTTAATTGCCATGGTTTTTATGTTAATGTTAAGTAAAGTTCATACATTCGAGGAGGATTTTTCATGGTCGCAAAGATTTTAGACGGAAAACAAATTGCTAAAGATTACAGACAAGGGCTTAAAGATCAAGTTGAAGCTTTACAATCTAAAGGTTACACACCTAAATTATCTGTTATTTTAGTGGGTAATGATGGCGCTAGCCAAAGTTATGTTAATTCAAAAAAGAAGGCTGCTGAAAAAATTGGTATGATTTCTGAAATTGTACATTTAGATGAGTCAACTTCTGAAGAAAATGTATTAAAAGAGCTTAAACGCTTAAATGAAGATGATAGTGTGAGTGGTATATTAGTTCAAGTGCCATTACCTGAACAAGTAAGTGAACAAAAAATACTGGAATCTATAAATCCAGCTAAAGATGTTGATGGCTTCCATCCAGAAAATATCGGTAAGTTATATATTGACCAACAAACTTTTGTTCCATGTACACCACTAGGAATCATGGAACTTCTAAATCATGCTGACATTGATTTAGAAGGTAAAGATGCTGTTGTAATTGGCAGAAGTCATATTGTTGGGCAACCTGTTTCTAAATTATTACTTCAAAAAAATGCAACTGTTACAATCTTGCATTCAAGAACAAAAGATATGCATAGTCACTTGAAAAATGCTGATGTTATCGTAAGTGCTGTCGGACGTCCAGGCTTAGTAACTAAAGATGATGTTAAAGAAGGCGCAGTCGTAATAGATGTTGGTAACACTCCTGATGAAAACGGCAAATTAAAAGGTGATATCGCTTATGATGAAGTTAAAGAAGTAGCTGGCGCTATTACACCGGTTCCAGGTGGCGTAGGCCCAATGACAATTACTATGGTACTAAACAACACTCTTATAGCTGAAAAAATGCGTAGAGGTATTGAATAGTCAAATAAATAACGTCTGTTAAATATTTAATGAGTTAAAAATAGGGTAATTATTTATTAAAGCAGAGAACATGGATAAACCTGTTCAAAAGGCAATCATGACTGGTTATCAAGTGCTAGTTATAATCAATTTATCTCGCCTTGCTTGACTGTCTCCTATTGCTTATAAAAAAGCTGAAAAGTTTAAACGTAAAGTTTTCTACCCAAAAAATAAACGTCAATTTCTAAATTATTCCAATAGAAATTGACGTTTATTTGTTTTATGAAATTTTTTAACATGTTGAAATCCCGAAGACTATTATGAGTGTAAGACATTAAGCGCAAAGCAACTCAATCTATTCTCAATTAACAAAAAAATTTTACATATAACAGACAGCCAATCTAAGTGATTAGCTCTCTTACTTTATTGAGACTTAAAATCTGCTCAATGTGTAATTTATCAATAAAGAATATCAATTGTAGAAAGTTATACTCCTACGCTTAATCTAGGAATAAATGATTCGAAATGTAAATGTTGTTGTTCAACACCCATTTCTTTCAATGTAGTAATAATTGATTTCAGGAATTTAACACCTCCGCAAACATAGATTTCAGTGTCTGCTGAAATAAATTGACTTAGATACGTTGCATCCATATATCCCGTTTTTTGTTTATCATGAATAATATACGATGCATTATCGTTATTATTTGCAATATCTTCTATTCTACTGTAAAAAGGAATTTCTTCTATATTTTCAACATTTTGAATAAAGTCTACTTTTACATTTGAGCTTGCTACTTCGTTAAACATTGGAATTAACGGAGTGACACCTATACCTGAACCAATAAATAGTTGAGGCGCTGTGTTATTTACTACACCAAATCCACCTACTGGAGCTGATAAATTTATTGTCCCGCCTATTTGCATCTCATCATGTAAAATGGTTGATACTTCTCCCTCGTGAAAATCTGTTACATCTCTTTTCACTGCAAAAGTTAATGTATGTTCGTCGCCTTCAATAATGGAATAGTGACGTTTGGCACGATATTCCAATTTATCACTTTCTACGTCTACAGTAATATATTGACCTGCCTCAAATTTACTTAAGTTATATTCATTTGACTTAACGGTAAACACCTTGATATCTGAAGTTGTTGGTTCTATATTAATAATTTCAAAAGGTTTAAAACCATCCCAAGCCATCTCATCGTAAATATCTTTCTCAACATTAATAAATACGGAAGCTATTTCACCATATGCTTTTGCCCACGTAGCAATAATCACATCATCTTCTGGTAGCCCTAGTACATTTTGAATAGCTGCCAATAAGTTTTCTCCCACAATATCGTATCCGGCTTCTGGCACTTGTAACGCGCAGTGTTTATAAGCAATTTCTTTAACAACTGGCATGATGCGTGTTAAATCATCGATATTGGTTGCTGCCGCTAATACACTATGCGCTAACGCAGTAGATTGTAAGCCTTTTTTTTGATTCGTTTGATTGAACATATTTTTTAACTCAGGATGTCTGGTAAACATTCTATTATAGAAGTATGATGTAATTTCTTCTCCTTTTTGTTGTAATACCGGAACAGTTTCCTTAATAATATCTCGTTCTTTTTCATTCAACATTAATTACACCCCTAATTTTTATTTAATTCTTTTTTACATTTTTATCTTATTACAAAATTGAAAGTTACAAAAGATTTTTGTGATAAAATTCACAAAAAGTTCAATTTACATATTTTTAACCGGAAATTACAATGAAATTTATAGAAATAAGCTATATTAGGACTATAGTATGATGTATAATGTAGCAAATTAAAGTATAGTAAGATTAAATAAAATTAATGTTTTGCGTTCGGAGGTTACGTAATGAATAAATTAATACAATCTTTGTCTGCATTAGGTGTATCAGCTACACTTGTATCACCTAATTTAAGCGCAGAAGCTACTGAAAATTCAATCCCAGAACTTAAAGGGATTAATGATACAATTATCGATAAAGGCGATGACTACAATATATTAAATGGCATACGTGCTTATGATAAAGAAGATGGCGATCTTACACATAAAATCAAAGTTGACGGTAATATTAACACCAAAAAAGCTGGTAAATATAAAATCGAATATAAAGTTGAGGATTCAGATGGCGCAACAAATAAATCTATTCGTTATATTGAAGTAAAATAATTTTATAATTTTAATACATATATCCCTAAATGATAATGTTTATCACTGTTTTGTGACCGATTTTGGCTTATCGTCTTAAATATGACACTTTTCACAAAATGTACACATAATTTTAACAAATCTTTGAAAGCCCACCAGACGTTGAGTTTGTTGGGTTTCTTTTAATTTTACAATATTTTTTTTCGTACAAACACTTGTAAATATTGCGTAATATCTTAAAATTGATGGTAAGCCCTACATTTGTAGTATTAGGAGGTCAAAAAAGTGTCAAAATTTAAGTCTTTGCTTCTACTCTTTGGCTCGCTAATTTTGCTTAGTGGTTGTTCTAACGTAGAAGTTTTAAACCCAAAAGGGCCGATGGCAAGCGATACGAAGTTTTTGATTATGTATTCAATCATCTTCATGCTTGTTATTATTGCCGCTGTTGTTATTTTATTCACGGTTTTCCTATATAAATATAGAATAGGAAATACTAAAGAATCAGGAAAGATGCACCACAATTCTTTAATGGAAACAATTTGGTTTATTATTCCTGTAATTATTGTAATTGCTTTAGCCATCCCAACGGTTAATTCACTTTACAATTATGAGGAAAAACCACAGAAAGAAGACGATCCACTTGTTGTTTATGCGACAAGCGCTGGTTATAAGTGGTTCTTCAGTTATCCTGAACAAAAAATCGAAACAGTTAATCATTTAACTATTCCGAAAGATCGCCCTGTTGTCTTCAAACTCCAATCAATGGATATGATGACAAGTTTCTGGATTCCACAATTAGGTGGCCAAAAATATGCGATGACAGGTATGACAATGGACTGGACATTAACAGCTAGTGAAGAAGGTACGTTCAGAGGACGTAACTCAAACTTCAATGGTGAAGGCTTCGAACGTCAAACATTTGATGTTAATTCTGTAAGCCAAAGTAAATTCGAGAATTGGGTAAAAGATGCTCAAATCAAAAAAGTATTGGACCAAGATACATTTGATAAGCAACTTTTACCAACTACTGAAAATAAAAATTTAACTTTCAGTGGTACGCATTTAGCATTTGTTGATCCTGCAGCTGATCCTGAGTATATTTTCTATGCTTATGATCGTTTCAATTATGTGCAGAAAGATCCAAACTTTAATACACCAGAAGAAATAAAAGAAGATGTATTAGATAAACCAGATAAACCTGCACGTAAACCACAAATCACAAATGCAAACTATGAGCGTCATGGAATGAAAGCCATGATTCTAGGCAATAATGAACCATATGATAGTGAATTCAAAGATGAAGAATCACATAATATGGATGAAATGGAAAAAATCTCTGAAGGTGTTAAAGATGAAAAAGCATCTAAAATAGAGAAAAAAGACCATGAAAATGGAGGTGGACATTAATGAATTTTCCATGGGATCAATTACTCGTTCAAGGTAACTGGATGATAACGATGGCACAAATTGGTGCACCTTTCGCAATCATTGCTGTGATCGCAGTAATTAGTTATTTTAAATTATGGAAATATCTATATAGAGAATGGTTCACATCTATTGACCATAAAAAAATTGGTGCAATGTACTTAATCTGTGCGGTATTAATGTTCGTACGTGGCGGCATCGACGCACTAATGATGCGTACGCAGTTAGCAATTCCAGATAACACATTTTTAGAAGGAAACCATTATAATGAGGTCTTTAGTACACACGGTGTAATAATGATCATCTTTATGGCAATGCCTTTCATCTTTGGTTTATGGAATGTCGTAGTACCATTACAAATTGGCGCACGCGATGTTGCATTCCCTATATTAAATAACGTAAGTTTCTGGTTATTCTTCTCAGGTATGATTTTATTCAACCTTTCCTTTATAGTCGGAGGTTCACCTGCAGCTGGTTGGACAAACTATGCACCACTTGCAGGCGAATTCAGCCCAGGACCTGGAGTTAACTATTACTTAATAGCAATACAAATTTCTGGTATCGGTACATTAATGACCGGTATAAACTTCTTTGTTACTATACTTAGATGTAAAACACCAACTATGAAATTCATGGAAATGCCAATGTTCACGGTTACTACTTTTATTACGTCATTAATCGTTATCTTGGCTTTCCCTGTATTAACAGTTGCACTAGCACTATTTACGACTGACAGAATATTCGACACTGCATTCTTCTCAGTTGCAAACGGTGGTATGCCAATGTTATGGGCTAACTTCTTCTGGGTATGGGGGCACCCTGAAGTGTATATCGTTATCTTACCAGCATTTGGTATTTACTCTGAAATTATTCCGACATTTGCACGTAAACGTCTATTCGGTCATCAAAGCATGGTCTGGGCAACTGCAGGTATCGCATTCTTAAGTTTCTTAGTTTGGGTTCACCATTTCTTCACAATGGGTAATGGTGCATTAATTAACTCATTCTTCTCAATTTCAACCATGCTGATTGGTATACCAACTGGTGTTAAAATCTTTAACTGGTTGTTTACGCTTTATCAAGGTCGTATCACCTTTGAATCACCAATGCTATTCGCATTAGGTTTCATACCTAACTTCTTAATAGGTGGTGTAACTGGTATAATGCTCTCTATGGCAGCAGCAGACTACCAATACCACAATACGTACTTCTTAGTAGCGCATTTCCACTATACATTAGTGGCTGGTGTTGTATTTGCTTGTCTAGGTGCTTTAATTTTCTGGTGGCCTAAGATGACTGGATTTAAGTTAAACGAAACATTAAACAAATGGTGTTTCTGGTTATTCATAATCGGATTTAACATTTGTTTCATACCACAATTCATTCTTGGTTTAGATGGTATGCCTCGTCGTTTATATACTTATATGCCAGAAGATGGTTGGTGGTTACTAAACGTAATTTCAACTGTCGGTGCCCTAATGATGGCATTAGGCTTTATGTTCTTAGTTGCAAGTATCGTATACAGCTTCTTCAAAGCACCACGTGAAGCTACTGGCGATAACTGGGATGGTTTAGGTCGTACGTTAGAATGGGCAACTGCAAGCGCAATGCCACCTAAATACAACTTTGCTATCACTCCAGATTGGAATGACTATGACACATTTGTAGATATGAAAGAACATGGTCGTCATTATTTAGATAACCATAATTATACAGATATCCATATGCCAAATAACACACCTGTTGGTTTCTGGATGGGAATTTTCTTCACTATTGGTGGATTCTTCCTTATCTTCGAAACACTTATTCCAGCAATAATTTGTTTATTAGGTATTTTCGGTACAATGATTTATCGTAGTTTCCAAATAGACCACGGTTACCATATACCAGCGTCTGAAGTAGCAGAAACTGAAAAACGTTTACGTGATGCACGTATTAAAGAAAGGGAGGCTGTAAGTCATGAGTCATGATGCAAACACAATTGACCAACGTTCGCATGAAGGTAATTTAAATAGACTTGGCTTTTGGATTTTCCTTACAGCAGAATTCTCATTATTCGGTACGTTGTTTGCGGCATTATTAACACTTCAACACGGCGGCGATTATGCCGGCAAAATGACTACTGAATTATTTGAATTACCACTTATATTAATAATGACATTTGCATTATTAATTAGTTCTTACACTTGTGGTATAGCAATATACTATATGAGAAAAGAAAAAGAAAAATTAATGATGATCTGGATGATTATCACAGTCCTTTTAGGTGCTGTATTCGTAGGCTTTGAAATTTATGAGTTTGCGCATTACGTACACGAAGGTGTTAATCTAACTATTGGTTCTTATTGGTCTAGCTTCTTTATTCTACTAGGAACACATGGTGCCCACGTATCATTAGGTATTGTTTGGATTATTTGTTTATTAATTCAAGTTGCAATGCGAGGATTAAATAAAGACAATGCTCCTAAATTATTTATAGTCAGTTTATATTGGCACTTTTTAGATGTTGTTTGGATTTTCATCTTTACTGCCGTATATATGATAGGGATGGTGTTTAGCGGATGAATACAATTGTAAAACATACTGTAGGTTTTATTGCCTCAATCGTTCTAACGATCTTAGCAGTATTCGTAACCTTATACACATCTATGGCACTTAATGCTAAGATTACCATCATCTTTGGTTTTGCTTTTATACAAGCTGCAGTTCAATTATTAATGTTCATGCACTTAACTGAAGGTAAAGATGGAAATTTACAAGGATTCAAAGTTATATTTGCGATTATCATTACTTTAATTACTGTTATCGGTACTTATTGGGTAATGCAAGGTGGACACTCAAGCCACTTATAATCCTAAAAAAGACTTCTCTTCGGAGAAGTCTTTTTTTATTATTATTTTTTATAAAAGTTAAAGCAAGTTACTGTACTATTTCCAATTATGTTTAATACATTTTTTAAGCATTCAAACTACAAAAATTGTAAAATAAGCACATACCCTATTTTATTCAAGGAGGTTAATTAATAATGAAACAACCTATAATTATAGACACTGATCCTGGTATTGATGATGCTGCTGCAATCAGTATTGCTTTAAATCACCCTGCATTTGATTTAAGAATGATTACTACTGTCAATGGAAATGTTGGGATTGAAAAAACAACAGCAAATGCATTAAAACTTAAACAGTTTTTTACAAGCAATGTACCTATACATAAAGGTGCTTCACAGCCCCTACTTTCAAATATCGTAGACGCAAGTACAGTCCATGGAGAATCAGGTATGAACGGATATAATTTTCCTGAACCTAACTATGATGATTTAACTTCAATGCATGCTGTGGAAGCTATGTATAAAGAATTAAAAATAAATGAAAATCCGGTAACACTCATTCCTATTGGACCACTAACGAATATTGCGCTATTAATATCTACTTACCCTGAAGTTAAAGATTATATTAAAGAAATTGTCTTAATGGGTGGTTCTGCTGGCCGTGGAAATGTAACGCCCTCTGCAGAATTTAATATTTTTTGTGATCCAGAAGCTGCTCAAATCGTATTCAATTCAGGTTTACCTTTGACTATGGTCGGTCTTGATGTTGCAAGAAGTTCTACATTAAGTCATAAAACAGTAAATGAACTTCAGGTATTAAACCAAACTGGTGATATGCTACACCATCTTTTCAAACATTATAAAGGTGATGATTTTGAAAATGGCATTAATGTTTATGATGTATACACTGTGCTTTATCTGCTCCATCCCGAAAAGTTTGATGTCCAAGAAGCAGATGTTCAAATTGAGACTAATGGTACATTGACAAAAGGTGCAACAGTTACAGATTTTAAATCATTATTCCCCAATTGTAGCGTGGTCATGTCCATTGAACCTAGTGTATTTAAAGATATCTTTATAGATGCACTCAAATACTGTAAATAATTGATAGTTTATTAATACATAAAAAAACACTCCTTTTTACTATTTAATCTGTAATTTTTAAGCTTTGCTTAAATAGTAAAGGAGTGTTTTTCATTTTAATATTTCTGACCAACAATATTATATGGTTCACCTTGTTTCAAGATATCATAATAAATATGTTTTATTTTCTTTTCGTTACTAGTCTTACTATTTTCATAATTAGTGCCTAATACTACTATATATTTGTTATTAAAATAAGCTGTAAAAACTTGACCAAAAAAACCGCCATTAATCCTATTTTTATCTGGAAGTGAATAAAAACCATATCTATAAGGTTGCGGATATTGCGATGTTAGACTTTCATGTAAAAATGGCTGTGTGATTTTATCATCAAAAAGTTCATTTTTTTGCAAATTTAAAATTAATTGTCCCATATCGTATGGCGCCATAAAGAGATTACCTGCACCATAATACTGATCTAATATATTTGGCGTTTGTTTTATCGGTTTATCAGAATTTTTATCCTTTTTATAGCCAATAGCCATATTTTTTTGATAATCTACATCATTAAAAAATGCTGTAAAATTCAAATTATATGGCCCAGCAAGTCTCTCTTCAAAATTCTTTACATACGATTTATTAGTCACCTCTTCAATCACACGTGATAAAACTAGGTAATTCGCATCATTGTATCTGTTTTTATTATAATATTTTTGCTCTATTCCCTTTTCTTGTATAGCATGCACGGCTTCATCTAAATTTTTATATTGCGGTGAAGCACTATATTTATATAAACCACTTTTATGTTGCATCAATTGATTTAATGTAATGGGTTGAACTGATTTAAACCATGGTAAATACTTTGTGACTGGATCCTGCATATTTATTTTCTTATCATTTACAAGTTGCTTTAGCATTAAACCAGTTGTAAATTTTTGAGAAGATCCAATTAAATATAATGTATCCGCTGTGTTCTTTTCATCTTCTTTAAAATTTCTTATACCGTAACCTTTATTTAGCTTTAATTGACCATTTTCAAATACAGCAGCAGTGCCATTAAATTTAATTTGTTCTAAATATCTATTAATTTCTACAATATCAGAATTTTTTTCGTCAATAACAGTTTTTAATTCTCCTACTTTTTTATGATCTTTTGATGCTTCTTCATATGATTTGTTAGCATTGTATTCTTGATTATAACGTTGGTAATGTTTATACACTATTAAAAACGTTATAGCTATAAGAAGTATACTCAAAATAATCGTTAATCGTTTTAGTTTTTTCGTAGTCATCTTTTTGCCTCTGTTTTACTCAATCTATATAGTTAATATAGTCTTTTTCAAATTGTTCCGTTATGGCATCAATATTATCTACATTAAGTGAAAAATACAGCTTAATTTTTGGTTCTGTGCCTGACGGTCTTAAAGCAATAAAACCTTTTTCAAATATGAACCTAATTAGATTTGTATTAGGTAATGATAATAATTCAGTTGTTCCCTCTTTTACATTTCTAATTTCACCAGTTCGATAATCCTCAATCTGTTTGACATCCATACCACATATTGAAAAAATATCTTTATTTCTAAACTGATTCATTATTTTAGAGATTTTCTCATTACCTTTTGTACCTTCAAAGCTAGGTGCAATTGTTCTATCTTTAAATTCACCAATATTTTTATAGATATCATTAATTGTATCTTTAAACGTTAAACCGTTTTTATTTAATAAATTCTTATATTTAATCAGCAACGGTACCATTTGAATTGCATCTTTATCTCTAGATATTGGTTTTGCTAAGTATCCGTGGCTTTCTTCGAATGCTAATAACAATTGCTTATTAGACGTGTTGTTTTTTTGTTCAATAAAGTCTGAAATATATTTAAACCCAGTAAGTACATTAGCCACTTCAACATTTAATGATATGGCCAATCTCTCCGCTAGTTCACTTGTAACAATCGATTTAATAATATATTGTGGTGTATTAGCTTCTATTAAATCTTGAAATCTTAATTTCATAAACAGTAGACCTATTTCATTACCATTAAAATATCTATAATCATTATCTCCATAACGTTCAATAAAACCTAATCTATCTGCGTCTGGATCTGTAGCAATAATCAGTTGTGCATCTGTTTCGTCTGCTAATTTTTTACCTAGTGTAAACGCGGCTTCGTCTTCAGGATTAGCAATTGCAATAGTTGGAAAATGACCATCTGGTTTTGATTGTTTTTCTTCTATTACATAGTTATGATAATTCAACTCTGCTAATATATCTGACATTAGTGGTAAACTCGTACCATGTAAACTTGTAAGTACAACTTTTGCATCTTTTTCTTCAATTGTACCTACTAATGTTTTTACTTCAGATTTATATTTTTCTGTAACTTCATTAGCCATGTATTGAATTTTCTCTTCATTTAATAATGATTCAAAATCACCTTTTTCAATTGACAGTGGCGATGCAATTGAATTTATATACGAACTTAACGTTTCTGATGCTTCTGGTAATAATTGACCACCATGATTATCATAAATTTTTATACCATTATAATTTTTAGGGTTATGACTAGCAGTTATCATGACACCCGCACTTACATTTAACTCTCTTACCGCAAAAGATAGCTCGGGTGTAGATTTGTAATTTTCTGATACAATCGTACGCACCCCATTTTTAGCTAAAACACTTGCCATTTCTCTAGAAAATTCTTTTGATAATAATCTAGTATCAAAATGTATAACTGCTGATGGATTGTTACTAACTTTATTTTTTAAATATTGTGCTAATCCTAACGCAACTTTTCGAACAGTAAAGGCATTTAATCTACCAGGTCCTAAACCAAAAGTACTTCTTATACCTGCAGTACCAAAAGATAAAGTAGTTTCAAAGCCCCCGTTTTTCTCTTCTTCTGTTTGTAATTGATAAAAATCTTTAACTAAACTCTCATCAATTTTCTCTAACCAAGCTTGTTTCACGTTAATGTATCCTCCTTATATCTCTCAGAATAAAGATATATTTAATTTTAAAAGCTAATTTTCAATAATTCATCTCATAAATTTTTCTACTCTAACAGAACCTATTAAATATTCATTAGAATTGATATTGTCTACAAGTTTATATTTCCACTGTATATTATATCTTATGTTTTAAAATAAATCATTTTTAATCAAATGACATAAATGTAACCTTCATATCTAAAGTTTGATTACTCAAGCGCTAACTACTACAAATACCTTTTAATTTCACTTCAAACTTGTAAATAACATATTGATAGTTGATATTTTTTAATTATAGTAATAAAATTATAAGTTATAGTACATTTTCTTCTTTACAAATATTTAACAAAGTTAAAAAGGTTAATAACTTAAACAAAATAATAGTTACATGTACCAAATCTTATACATGGGGAGCTTCAAACATGAATAAATTTTTAAAATATTTTTTAATATTTCTATCTTTACTTCTTGTGGTTGTTCCAGTGATATTTGCCGTTATACTATTAAAATCTTCTCAAGGCGCTTTTGAACATTCATACAATGATCAAGATTCAGCGAGACAATCTAACATCCGTGAATCAAAAGTTGATCCTTCAAAAGATCCTATCTCTATCTTATTCTTAGGTATTGATGATAATAGTGGTCGTGAAAAAAACGGACAAAGTACTGAACAATCAAGATCAGATGCAATGATTTTCTCTACACTCAACACCGAGAAAGAACAAATAAGAATGTTAAGTATCCCACGTGATACTATTAGTTATATCCCTAAAGTAGGTTATTACGATAAAATTGCACATGCTCATGCTTATGGAGGTCCTAAATCATCAATGGACTCTGTAGAAGCTACTTTAAATGTGCCAGTTGATTACTATGTAAGAATAAATATGGAAGCTTTTGTCGATGCTGTAAATGAACTGGGCGGTATCGAATACGATGTCCCTTATGACATTAATGAACCGAATACGGATGATTCTGGAAAAATAAAAGTTAAAAAGGGCCACCAAAATTTAAATGGTGATGAAGCATTAGCCGTTGCGAGAACAAGACATCAAGATTCTGATTTAAAACGTGGTCAACGTCAAATGGATTTAATAAAAAAACTATTTGCTAAAGCTCAAAAAGCAGATTCAATTAGTAAATTAGATGATGTTGTTGAAATTGTTGGTAAAAATGCCAAACACAATTTAAGTTATAAAGAAATCAAAGTGCTTGCAACATCTTATTTAAAAGATGATATTGAAATCAAGAGTACACAACTTGAAGGTAAAGATGATTACTTAAATGGTATATATTATTACAATCCTGATATAAAAAATATTCAAGATACGTCAAATCTTTTGCGTGATGATCTAGAATTACCTAAAATAAAAGACAAGATAGAATTTCTAAATCAACGTGTTATTGATTTTTATGGTACACTCATACCACAAACAGAGATAGATAGTTCATTGTTAAGAAAATCTCAAAGTGATAGTACTAGTAATGACGATGATGAAAATCAATCGTCAGATAGTAATTCTACAGATTCAAATAGCCAAAAAAATAATGACAATGATAATAGCCAACAATCAGATGCCAATCAAGACAATCAATATGAAAATCAACAAGACAACAGCAACCAACAAAACAACGGCCAAAATACACAACAACAAATTAATCCAAATCAACAACAACCTGATCAAAATCAGCAACAACCTGATCAAAACCAGCAACCTAATCAAAATCAACAACCAGATACTCAAGAAATACCAACAAATCAATATTAATTTTAGGGAGGAGCTCACTGTATGTCACGTAAAACATATGACAAACTTAACCAAATAAACGGTATGTTTAATGTATTAGAACAACAATTGATTCACAGCAAAGATATGGCACTTTTTAGAAATGAATTTTTCTATGTCAATCATGAACATCGCGAAAATTATGAGGCATTACGAATTTACTATAAAGATAGTGACAATAATCCAATTGTTGATGGCGCGTGTTATATTGTTGCGCTTCCAGAAATTTTTGAAAAAGTTGATGTTTTTGAATCAGAACTCCCTTTCACATGGGTTTATGATCAAAATGGTATTACAGATACGATGAAGCAGATTAGTGTGCCAATCCAGTATCTGATTGCTGCTGCACTGGAAGTAACTGATGTAAACTTATTTAAACCTTCTGGCTTTGCCATGGGAATGAATAATTGGAACATTGCACAGATGCGTATTTTTTGGCAATATACTGCAATTATTAGAAAAGAAGCATTATAAAATAACTGCCCTATCATATAAATTATGATAGGGTATTTTTAATATCAAAATTGAAATGAGGAATCCTAATGTTCAAAATTGTTACAACTCAAACTATGCTAGAAGAAGCTCATAATATACGTAAAAAGGTCTTCGTTGAAGAACAAAGCGTGCCTTTAGAAAATGAAATAGACCAATACGAAACTATGGCTACTCATATAATCGGATACGACAAAAATGATATGCCATTTGCTACCGGTAGATTACGCCCTATAGATAACGGTGTAAAGATAGAAAGAGTGGCTATTTTAGCAACACATCGTAACAAAGGTTGTGGAAAATTATTAATGGAATTTTTAGAAAAAGTAGCAAAAGATCAAGGCTATCAAAGATTAATGCTTAATGCACAATACCACGCACAAGGATTTTATGAATCTCTTGGCTATCAATCCTTTGGAGAAACGTTTATGGAGGAAAATATTAAACATATTGCAATGATAAAAATAATGTAAAAACAATCTTCATATTTTTACATTAATATTCCATCTAATTTTTGTAATATTTCTTCAGATGTATTTTTTCAATATATTGTGAATAAGGCGTAATAACGCTTTAAATTGAATATTAAATCTTTTCTAAAACTTAATAAGATTAATTTTATATTACAAATCGGTGAAAAATAAGTCACTCAATCCTTAGTCGTATTATAATGAATTTAAATTTATAAAGTTAAAGGGGCAGTTTAATGGCTAAGAAAAAAAACACTTATAAGGTACCTTCAATTATAGCATTAACATTAGCAGGTACAGCTTTGACAACTCATCACGCACAAGCGGCAGACAAAACGCAAGATCAATCAACTAACAAGAATATTTTAAATGATGATAAAGCACTTAACCAAAGTGAACAAATTAAGTCTGAAATTAGTAAACCAACAGCGAACATTTCAGGTACGCAAGTCTACAAAGACCCTACACAAATCAAACAGGCATCTACTGATAATAACTTAAACTATGATGCTCAAATTGATGAATTGAACAATCAAACTTCTGATCAAATGACAACGCAAAATACATATAATCAAAACGGTCAAGATCAGGAGGCACAACAAAAAGATGATTCTACTGTAAAAACTAATCAAGAAAATGTTGAAAACGAAATTACTTCTGATGAAGCAACTAACAATGTTAACACATCAGATAATGTAGAAAAACAAGCTACTGAAGCTGTTCAAGAGGATGACATTGTATCTGATAAAGGCAACGTTACTTCTGATAATAAACAAGATGTAGCTAAAGACATTAATAAATTTGATGATACTTCAGTTGAACAAGATAATAATGCTGTTCAAAATGATAGCGTTGTTACTGATAAAGACGACGTTACTTCTAATGATTCACAAGATGTAACTAAAGACAGCGATAAATCTGATGCTGCTTCTAGTGAACAAGGTAATAATGCTGTTCAAAATGATAGCGTTGTTACTGATAAAGACGATGTTACTTCTAATGATTCACAAGATGTAACTAAAGACAGCGATAAATCTGATGCTGCTTCTAGTGAACAAGGTAATAATGCTGTTCAAAATGATAGCGTTGTTACTGATAAAGACGATGTTACTTCTAATGATTCACAAGATGTAACTAAAGACAGCGATAAATCTGATGCTGCTTCTAGTGAACAAGGTAATAATGCTGTTCAAAATGATAGCGTTGTTACTGATAAATACGATGTTACTTCTAATGATTCACAAGATGTAGCTAAAGACAGCGATAAATCTGATGCTGCTTCTAATGAACCAGATAGTAATGCTGTTCAAAATGGTAGCGCTGTTACTGATAAAGACGACGTTATTTCTGATGATTCACAAGATGTAGCTAAAGACAGCGTTAAATCTGATGCTGCTTCTAATGAACCAGATAGTAATGCTGTTCAAAAGGATGACAGTACATCTGATAAAGACGACGTTACTTCTGATGATTCACAAGATGTAGCTAAAGACAGCGATAAATCTGATGCTACTTCTAGTGAACAAGATAGTAATACTGTTCAAAAGGATGACAGTACATCTGATAAAGACGACGTTACTTCTGATGATTCACAAGATGTAGCTAAAGACAGCGATAAATCTGATGCTGCTTCTAGTGAACAAGGTAATAATGCTGTTCAACAGGATGACAGTACATCTGATAAAGACGACGTTACTTCTGATGATTCACAAGACGCTGCTAAAGACAGCGATAAATCTGATGTTGCTTCTAATGAACAAGATAGTAATGCTGTTCAAAAGGATGACATTGCCTCTGATAAAGACGACGTTACTTCTGATGATTCACAAGACGTAGCTAAAGACAGCGATAAATCTGATGCTGCTTCTAATGAACAAGAGAGTAATGCTCTTCAACAGGATGACAGTACATCTGATAAAGACGACGTTACTTCTGATGATTCACAAGATGTAGCTAAAGACAGCGATAAATCTGATGTTGCTTCTAGTGAACAATATAGTAATACTGTTCAAAAGGATGGCGCAGAGACTACTAAAGCAGTCAACACTACTTTCTATAGTGCACAAGCTGCACCTAAACTTAGAGTAGCTAGAAGTGCCGATTCAACAGTCGCAACACGTTCTGCACTTACAAAAGAAGCAACAACTCGTTCAACATTACCAAAATATTCACCAAAAGTGAGTTCTTCAATTAATAATTATATTCGTAAGAACAACTTTAAAGCACCAAACTATGAACAAGATATAGCATCATATTTACCAAAATATAATTATCGCTACGGAAAGCCTGAAGGTATTGTTATGCATGACACTGCTAATGATAATTCAACTATTACTGGCGAAATCAATTTTATGAAAAATAATTATCAGAATGCTTTCGTACATGCATATGTAGATGGAAATCGTATTATTGAGACAGCAAATACTGATTACTTAGCTTGGGGCGGTGGCGCTGCAGCTAATGAGCGTTTTATACATGTAGAATTAGTTCATACACATGACTATGATTCTTTTGCACGTTCAATAAATAATTATGCTGATTATGCAGCTACAAACTTACAATATTATGGCTTAGTTCCTGATAGTGCTGAATATGATGGTGTAGGAACTGTTTGGACGCACCAAGCAGTAAGTACTTTCTTAGGCGGTACTGATCACACTGACCCTCATGGTTACTTAGCTGCACACAACTATAGTTATAATGAGTTATATGACCTTATTTATGAAAAATATTTAATTAAAACGGGTCAAGCAGCTGCTTGGGGAACACCTTCTTCAGGTAGTACGAGTGGAACTGGCTCAAATAATACTGGTTCAAGCAACACAGGTACGACTGCACCTACTAAAACAGGCACTGTGAAAGTAACAGCGAATAATGGTGTTGGCAGAATTAATACTACTAACGATGGTTTATATACTACAGTATATGACCAAAATGGTAAGAAAACTGACCGCACAAACCAAACACTTAAAGTTACAAAATCAGCTACTTTAGGTAATGAAAATTTCTATTTAGTTTCTGATTTCAATAAAGGTACATTAATCGGTTGGGTACACCAAGGTGACGTTAATTATAATACTGCTAAAGCAGCAACTAGTATAAATAAAGCTTATAAGATTAAGCCTGGAGAAACGTTATATACTGTTCCGTGGGGCACAAGTTCTCAAAAAGCTGGAACAGTTTCAGGTAAATCTACACAAACGTTCAAAGCAACAAAACAACAACAGATTGGTAAGACTAATTATGTTTATGGAACTGTAAATAATTTATCTGGTTGGGTAAGTTTAAGTAAGTTATCTTCAACAAGTAATACTGCTACTTCCCCTACTACAAATTCAGGGAAACTAACTGTAAGTAAACTTACGAATCAACAAGGTACTGTTGCCAAAAATAACCATGGCGTATATACGACTGTATATGATAAACAAGGTGTCCAAAAATCATACGTTAATGGCAAAACATATAAACTAAGTAAAAAAGCAACATTAGGTAATAATGCATTTTACTTAATTACTGATAATAAAACCAATACTAATATAGGTTGGATGCAAACTGGTGACATCAAAGTTAAAGAAGCAGCAACAAAAGCTACTACTAACCAAACACAAAATATAAGTAAAATTGGTCAGTTAAATACGAAGAATTCTGGTATTAAAGCTACTGTTTATGACCAACAAGGTAAAGACGCTACAAAACTAGCTGGAAAAACTTATAATGTTACTAAACAACGCACTGAAGGAAATAAAACTTATGTATTAATCCAAAATGTTAATCAAAATACGCCAATTGGTTGGATCAATACAAAAGATATTAATACTCGTAATTTAAGTCAAGCAAGTGCTAAAAATGGCCAATATACTGTTAAAGCAACTAATAATGGTCTTTACGCAGTACCTTGGGGCACAAAATCACAACAACTTGATACACTTAATAATCTAAAAAATAATCAATTTAATGCATCTAAATCTGTTTACGTTGATAAAGATGAATACGTTTATGGTATTGTAAACAATAAAACTGGTTGGATAGCTGCAAATGACTTAAATAAGTTACAACCAGCTAATAACACTAATGCTTCAAATTCTCAAAATATTACTAAATCAGCGGTAACACCGTATAAATATGATTATGTTATTTTCAATAAAAATGGAAGCTATTATCTAGATCCAACATCTACAACTGCAGCAGGTTCACTTAAAGATTTCTATGAAAGTATTTTCACAGTATACGAAACTCAAGTGATTAATGGCACAACTTGGTATCATGGTAAACTTTCTAATGGTAAAGTTGTTTGGATTAAAGAAACTGATTTACGTAAAGAATTAGTAAAATATTATGATTCAGGCCTTACTTTAGATCAAGCAGTTGCTATCCAAAAAGGTTTAACTGCTAAACCACAAATCCAACATACACCTGGAAAATGGGAAGATGCTACAGCAAGAGAAATCAAAAATGCTATGGATTCAAGTAAGCTAGCAAAAGATGAGACTCAAAAATATCAATTCTTACGTTTAGATAAAACTCAAAATATTGGTTCAGCTGATTTAGATAAATTACTTGTTGGTAAAGGTATATTAGAAGGTCAAGGCGCAGCATTTAGCGAAGCAGCTAAGACTTACGATATCAATGAAGTATATTTAATCTCACATGCTCTATTAGAAACTGGCAATGGCACATCTAAACTTGCAAATGGTGGCGATGTTGTAAACAATAAAGTTGTTACAGATGGTCCGAATAAATATTATAATATGTTTGGTATTGGTGCTGTTGATAGTGACGCTGTAAAACAAGGATTTATAACTGCTAAAAACAATGGTTGGAATACAGTTAAAAAAGCAATAGTCGGTGGCGCTAAATTCATATCTGAATCATATATTGATAAAGGTCAAAATACACTTTATAAAATGCGTTGGAACCCTGAAAATCCAGGTGTTCACCAATACGCAACAGATGTAGCATGGGCATCTCATAATGCTACTCGAATCAAAGGTTTCTATGATTCTATGGATAAATTGGGTAAATACTTCGACGTTGATACGTATAAATAGTATTTGTTTAAAACTTTAAATCAAACAATTAAAAGAAGCGTACTAATGACAATGCTTATCGCAAGTTATTGTCATTATATACGCTTCTTTTTCTTATTAATTAAC
>NZ_JBICNX010000099.1:0-1893 GCF_043107035.1 Staphylococcus sp. 231237_7MaSpsaltlick | reverse complement strand
CATCCAACAATTCTCCTTCCACTTCCTCTTCAATTATATTTTTAATATTTCTTGCCCCTTGTCCTGCAGCATCTTTTTTATTAATCATCATTTCTACTGCAACAAACATAGCAATTTCAGTAGCATAGTATGGATAACTATCTTCTCCCCAAAATTGCTTTTCATTTATTGCAATATCAATACCTTTTGAGTAGAAATACTTTAATAGTTCAAAAATTTGTTTTTCAGCTATGTCTATCAGAACCGGATCGCTCAGTGTAGCAAACGGAATAATTCTGTTGAATCTTTCTAACAACTCTGGCCTGAATGCATCATGTATTAGCGCTCTTTTAATTTGAGGCTTTAACGTACGATTTCTTAATTTTATTTGTTCTGTAAGTTCATCAATATTATGATCTGGGTCAGTATTTATCTCATTCACATATTCGTTGATTTTCCCAAATATTTTCGACCCTTTATTACTTGTAGCAAAAACAATTGTATTTTTTAATGATGCAGTATAAGCATGTTCTGCTCCATCTTGACCAGAATCAAAGAAAGATACGATACCTTCATCTAATATTGGGAGCATAGAAAGTTGGACTGTCTCATGCGCTTTCTCAATTTCATCGAAAAGTACGACACAAGATGGTTCATGTCTTAAATGAGTACCAAGTAACTTTCTAAATCTTTCAGCTGACTCTGCTGTATTAAAATCAGTCATACTAATTTTAAAAAGTCGTTTTTCAGAGCCATATCCTCCTTTAGCTACAGCTTTTGCAGCTTGTGTTTTACCTACACCACTTGTTCCAGCACTTAATATCGTAGCTAAAGGCTGATCACCTTTCCTATCATCAAATGTGATACGGTTTATTATTCGGTTCATCGTATGTAAAACAAGAGGTTGTCCACGTACCTCTTGTTTTAAAACATTTTTTATCCTTACAGGGTCGAGCTTAACTTCTAAATCAACATTGTTAGTATCTTTAAATACTCTATCTAACAAATTAAAATCTAGTGGTATATTTTCATCTCTGGAATATGCATGCATAGATTCCAATATGTCAATTGAAGCGGAAGGCTCAGCTACATCAGACCTACTGTGCTTTTTATTTGCACCAACTATCGCTCTAAGAATCTCTTCATCAACATTCTCTGTATAAACTGTTTTTGTATGAGTTGCTAACCAATTTTTCAAGATATTAACAGTTAAATCCTCTTCAACTTCATTAATAACTAGATTTTTGAACCTTCTAGCTAAGGCAGAATCTGTTGCAATATAAGAATCATACTCATCTCTAGTAGTAGCAGCAATAACACCCACATAATTTCCTGCTCGAGCTAGATAGGGTTTTAATAATTCTCCACCTTCTTTTGAACCATTACCAAACGTACTAACAATATGATGCGCTTCATCTATAAACAAAACGACTCTACATTGTTCATTAAATGTTTTCAAGAAATCTTCGTATTCTTTTAGTTTAGGTAATAAAGTACTAACACGTCTTCTTAAATCTTCTCCAGAACCAAGAGCACCTATATTCAAAGTTATCAAATGTAAATCGACACCTTGTTTTGCTAATATATGTCCCCAGCTTTCAACTGTTGCAGTTTTACCAGACCCTGCTAATCCGATTAACATAGCAACTGGGTTATCTTCTCTCATTAAATACTTGTTTAATCTATCTATTTGTTCGTCCCTACCTACAATTGGCTCACGATTAATATTTAAATACTCAAGAGAATAACCAAAATATATATTCAGTTTTTGGAATGCCTTTTCTATTGAGTCATCTTTATTAAAAAGACTATCTTCAAATTCAAATTGATCCATAATATCACCTCTACTATTTTAAAGTTTGAAACTTAAGTTTTTCTTGCATGTTACCGAAGTCAGATTTGTCATAGTCTAGA
>NZ_JBICNX010000098.1:0-1926 GCF_043107035.1 Staphylococcus sp. 231237_7MaSpsaltlick | reverse complement strand
ACCCCAAAGCAACAGGAAAGGGCTATGAAATTGAAGCTATTATGAAAATTATAAATTGGTTACATTATGAAATAGACAATACTTTACCTTTTGTAATAAGAACTGATAAAGATAACTCAGCTTCTATAAATTTAGCTCACAGATTAGAGTTTAAAAGAGATGTTAATTTTGATAATTTTACAGATGAAGGAGACGTCTTCTTTTTTAAAAATCTAACTTAATAACTAAAATACAATAACTCATACCAAATTTTAAAACGTTAGTTTATAAATTACACTTTCTCAATTGATTAAGAAAGTGTAATTATGTATGTTTAAGGTCTATCCTAAGCGAACAATAAAAAATCCTTTGTAAAATCCAGTTTGTTACTTTACTCGATATATGAGAATAATTTTACCCAATAAATGAGAAAGCGCAGTATACTCACTATATAAGTACTGCGCTTTAAGATTGGCTAATAAGCTATTATTGCTAATATGAAATTTCATTAGTTGATACTTTTTGAAAACCCATAAGATTTACTTTCAAACCCATTAGCTTTATAAAACTTATGTGCATTTTCTCTTTCTGTTCTAATTCCACTATTCAATGTAATTACTTTACAGTTTAACTTGTCAGCTAACTTTTCAGATTCCTTTAACAATAATGAACCGAATCCATTTCCTCTAAAATTTGAATTGACAACGAAAGACAATATACGCATATAATTCCCATCATTTTCATAGAACATCATTCTGCACATGCCACTAAAGCCTATAATTATCTCGTCTTCAATCAGTAGTAGTATATAATAGTCTTTGTGATTATTAATCTTACTTAATCGATGAATAAGTTCTTTACTCGTTGTTGGATATCCTAACTCATAATATAGTTGTAGTAACTTATTGATTTGGTTAAAGTCTTTTTCTTCAAACAATCTTGTATATCTTGTCATAGAGCACCTACTTATTTGTAAAATACCATATGCGGTTTTGTTTCTTTATAATAATTCAATCTATTTTCTAGTGTGCCAGTATGTAACTCTAACTTGTGTCCGTCAGGATCAGTAAAATAAATTGATTGCTTATCTCTTACATCTCTAGTACGCCCTTCTAATATATTCACGTCATTTTCCTTGAACCATTGATACCAATCATTAAATTCACTTTCATCTATAGTAAACGCTACATGTGTGTACGAATATTGAACTTCATTTCGAGGAATGTCTTTTTCTTCGTTTAACGCAACCCATAAGCCACCAATATTGAAATATGCAGTTGTTTTTCCACTTACTAATAATTCGCCACATAAAATATTTTTATAAAAGCGTATCGAATTTTTTAAATCACTAACGGAATAACATATATGATTGATAGATTGTATCATTTTGGGCCTCCTATATCTTAGTATATTGAGATAGTTGCTTTTTGGATGCTACGACTTGATTTAACTCTTATTATATATTTTATCATGTCTAGTATTAATTGTTTTAATATTTCATTTGAAGAGAGTGTGCAGAAAATAACTGTTTTCTGTACACTCTTTCTTCATAATCCAAAATCTATGAATATCAGTATATAATATGTTCAAAAACTCAACATAAAATCAATGTTCATAAAATGATTTAGATACACCTATAAGAGCCTTAAGTAATATATTTTTTCATAGAGTTTAATCTTTAAGCATCCTATATACTGTAGAACGACTTACACCTGTTTGTTTAGCAATCTCTTCTCCAGTAAGTTTTTGCTCATCATATAAGAATTTAATCTCTCTTTTTTTATGATCAGGTAATGATGGTCTTCCACCTTTTCTCCCTCTAGCTCTTGCTGCTTCTAATCCTTTTTTCGTCCGTTCACTTAATAAGTTAGCTTCAAGTTCAGCAAATGCACTCATCATAGTAAAGAACATCTTGCCCATCGCATCTTTGGTTGATACGTTCGTATC
>NZ_JBICNX010000097.1:0-1971 GCF_043107035.1 Staphylococcus sp. 231237_7MaSpsaltlick | reverse complement strand
AGGGTATTAAAAGCTATATATATTACTTTTATAAAAATGAAAATAAAATATATAGCTAAAAATTACGGCCTTGTGATAACATAAATAAAACGTATCCAATGAAAGGAAATTTCTATATGGAAAATAAAATATTCACTGGTAAAGAAATTATTTTATACGCAAGAAGTATTTCACCTTCTTTAGCTAATAAGGAACGCAGAGTTGCTCAATTTATCGCTAATAACTATGAATCTTTAACAGATAGTACGATTAGCGATGTTGCAGAGCATTTAAAAATAAGTGAAGCTACAATTACGAAAGTGTGTAAAAAACTACATTGCGAAGGTTATTTACAATTAAAGAAATTGATTAAGAAATATATTGAAAGTACACACAACATAGAAGAATATGAAGAAGGTTCGGAATTTAAAGAAGGAGATTCTAATGATCTAATCGCAGAAAAAGTAATACTGAATGCAATATTAGCGCTTCAAGAAACACTAGACATTTTTAATTATGATGCATTTAATAAAGCATGCGAGATTTTCAAAGAAAAAGCTGAAAATAATAAAATTATATTAGTTGGTAGTGGTGGTTCGTCGGTTATTTGTGAAGATTTTCAACATAAATTGTTAAAGATTGGCATTGTCTCACATGTCTACAAAGATTCTCACATGCAACTTATGTTCACTTCATTAATTAATGAGGGAGACATTGTCTTGGGTGTCTCTCATTCTGGTACAACACAACATATTGTAAACGTCATACAAGGCGCAAGGGATAGAGGGGCTCATACGATTAGTGTTACGAATTATATGAACAGTAAAATTACAAAAGCAGCTGAAATAAATTTGGTTTCAACAGCTCAGAATGCGCCTATCACAGGTGAAAATGCAGCTGCACGCGTTGTACAATTAACAATTTTAGATGCGCTTTATACAAATCTAGCTATTAAAGGCGCAAAAAATTATGCAGAAAGCTTAACAAAAACAAGTGATGTTGTGAAAGACTACCGCTATTGAATAAAAGGAGTTTATATTCAAATGAAAAATAAAAAAGTTGTTGTAGTAGGCAGTCTGAATTATGATTTGATTTTATCGCAAGAACGTTTGCCTTATAAGGGTGAAACACTGTATGCAGATGATTTAATACAAGGGCTAGGCGGAAAAGGTGCTAACCAAGCTGTACAATGCGCTAAGCTTGGACTAGAAACGACACTCATTGGTACAGTTGGAAGTGATAGGTTTGGCGATGCGCTTATTGGTTCAATGCAGTCGGTTGGTGTTAATGCTGATAAAATACAACGTAGAGGACAGAGTGGGTTAGGCTTAGTGAATGTACTTTATGACGGTGATTATCATAGTACTATTTTAAAAGGGGCCAACTATACAATAACTATAGAAGATATTGAAAATGAAACTGAATTATTAGAATCTGCAGACTATATCATTTTGCAACAAGAGATACCTCAATTTATTAATGAGTATATAATAAAGAATTTCAACGAAAACGCGATTCTAATTTTAAATAATGCACCTGCAAGAAGTATAAAATACGAAGCTTTACAGAATTTAGATTATTTAATAGTAAATGAAACAGAAGCTGAGTTCATGATAAATAAAAAAGTTGATAATATAGATCAAGCATTTGAAGCAGTGCAACTATTACATTCTGAAATACACTCTACTGTTATTATAACTCTAGGAAAGTCAGGGGTTGTATTAAAAGATAATGAAAATATTTTTCACGTACCATCTAATAAAGTAAAAGCAATAGATACAACTGGAGCAGGCGATTCGTTTATAGGTGGCGTTGTTTATGGGTTATCTCAAGGGTATTCGACAAAAAAGGTGATTCAGTTCGCAAATAACGTTAGTTCTTTAACTGTCAAACACAAAGGGGGGAGTGAGTCCTTCCCACTATTAAAAGAGTGTATTGAAATGAATAATAGCGCTATTTGATATTAAGAAGTATATAGAAAAATGTATAAAT
>NZ_JBICNX010000096.1:0-1971 GCF_043107035.1 Staphylococcus sp. 231237_7MaSpsaltlick | reverse complement strand
GTTAAAAGCCCTCGTATATTAGACAAAGTTTCAAAAGAATTGAATAGAAAGTATACTTCTACAGAACTTTCAGAAATGTTAACCGTGAGCAATCAAGCAGAATCGCAATTGTTAAATATTGATGTTGAAAGCAAAAGTGAGGAAAACGCAGAAACGATTGCAAACAAAATTGCTGAAGTATTTAGCGATGAAGTTCCAGACATAATGAATGTGGATAATGTATCAATTTTATCAACTGCAGATAATACAACGGTACAAGTTGCACCAAAAACAATGATCAATTTAATAATGGGAGTAATCATTGGTTTGGGAATAGCACTACTTATTATTTTTATTAAAGAAGTGTTTGATAAACGAATAAAATCAGAAGAAGATGTTGAAAATGAGCTTGATATTCCTGTACTAGGTTCTATACAAAAATTTAACTAAGGAGGTATATGATATTGGCAAATAAAAAAAGAATTATTTCCCCTTTATATGTACATGACAAACCTAAAGCAACAATAAGTGAGAAATTTCGAGGAATTCGCTCAAACATTATGTTTTCAAATGCTGAGCAAGAAGTTAATAGTTTATTAGTAACTTCTGAAAAACCAAAATCAGGTAAGAGTACTATTTCAGCTAATTTAGCTGTCACGTATGCGCAAGCAGGATATAAAACATTAATTATTGATGGAGATATGAGGAAGCCAACGCAACATTATATTTTTGACTTACCAAATCATAGCGGTCTGTCGAATCTAATCATTGGTAAAAAGACGTATAGTGAATCAATAAAAGAAACAAAGGTTGATAATTTAGCGATATTAACTGCAGGGCCGACGCCTCCGAACCCTTCAGAATTGGTTGCATCGAATCAATTTAATGAAATTTATAATGAACTATTGAGACACTACGATTTTATCGTCGTTGATACGCCACCAATTAATACTGTCACAGATGCACAAATATACGCACAAACGATTAAAAATTGCGCACTTGTCATTGATGTAGACGAAAATAATAAATATGAAGTTAAAAAAGCGAAAAATTTGATTACTAAATCTGGAGGGAAAGTATTAGGTGCAATCTTAAATAAAATGTCGATAGATAAATCGTCAAGTTATTATTACTATTATGGAGATGAGTAAATATGATTGATATACATAATCACATAATAGTTGATGCAGATGATGGGCCACAAAATTTTAGTGCAGCTATTGAATTGCTCAAACAAGCTAAAAGTGAAGGTGTCATAGATATTGTAGCGACACCGCACCATCTACATCCGAGATATAGCAATGATATTCAAAGAGTAAAAGAAAAATTGAAAGATTTAAGTGAAAAGGAAGAAATTAAGCAATTAGGATTGAATTTTTATGCAGGACAAGAAATTAGAGTAAGCGATCGAATTATTAACGATATCCAAAACGGTAATATCGAGGGAATCAATAATTCAAGATATTTACTGTTAGAATTTCCTAGCAGTGAAGTTCCAAATTATAGCAAACAACTATTTTATGAATTACAGACTATGGGATATATACCTATTATTGCTCATCCGGAACGTAATAAAGCAATTACAGAGAATTTGGATATACTCTTTGAGTTAATCAATGGTGGCGCATTAAGTCAAATTACTACCTCCTCAATTTTGGGAGATTTTGGGAGTAAAGTAAGACGTATATCATTAAAAATGATGGATAATCATTTAACTCATTTTATTGCCTCGGACGCGCACAGTGCGACTAAACGTCCATTTGTAATGCAACAGTTATATAAAGAGAGAAAAATAAAAACTTATTATGAAGAATTAAAAACTTATTTAGAAAATGGGAAAGCGGTTATTAATAATGAAAGAATTTCCAAACAAATGCCAACACAAGACTATAAGCAGAAAAAATGGTTTGGATTTTTATAGAAAAAGTGAATGAGGGGATTAAAAGTGGTGAGAATTTCTGCGCGATTACGTTTTTTTTTACTGATTATTAT
>NZ_JBICNX010000095.1:0-1993 GCF_043107035.1 Staphylococcus sp. 231237_7MaSpsaltlick | reverse complement strand
TATGGAAGATTTAAAATCACCTTGTACAGAAGAAATAGCATTTTTCAAAGCCTTTAGTGACATTATGGAGAATCAAGAAGACATGGATTACGTAATTGTAGATACAGCTCCTACAGGCCATACCTTGCTGTTACTTGATTCTAGTGAAAATCATCATAAAGAACTAAAGAAAAAATCAACTCAAACTACCAGTAATGTTGAAACATTATTACCCAAAATTCAAAATAAAAATTTAACACAGATGATAATCGTAACACTAGCAGAAAAAACACCTTATTTAGAATCTAAACGTTTAGTAGAAGATTTAAATAGAGCTAATATAGGCCATAATTGGTGGGTTGTTAATCAATCGTTAGTTACGCTAAATCAACGTGATGACCTTTTTAGTAACAAAAAAGAAGATGAATCAATTTGGATAAACAAGATTAAAAATGAAAGTCTTGATAATTATTTTGTCATACCTTATGGAGGGTTATCATAATGAAAAAAATTGTAATCATTGGTTCAGTTGCTGCCGGTACAAGTGTCGCGGCTAAAGCAAGAAGAAATAGTGAAGATGTGGAAATTACCGTTTTTGATAAAGATAGTGATATTTCGTATTCAGTATGTGGTATTCCCTACTATATAGGCGGTAATGTATCTGATATTGATGAACTCACGCCACGAAACGCTAAATGGTTTAAAGAGCGCTTTAATATAGATATTTATACAAAATATGAAGTGAATCAGATAAATGATACTGATCAAACAATAACAGTTACCAATTTAGTAAATGATGAAAAGATGATTCAAGAATATGACGAATTAGTATTAGCAACAGGTTCATCGCCTAAAGAACTTCCTCAATTAAATAGCGAAGAATATAACAATGTGTTTAAAGTTAAAAATATTAATGATGCGAAAGCAATTTATAATTATATTGAGGGCAATGATGTTCAGAATATAACAATCATTGGTGGTGGATTTATTGGTCTAGAGATGTTAGAACAATTATCTAATTACAATACTTCAATTGTTCAACGTAGTACTTTTATGCCTCATTTAGACTACGATATCAGTTTTATGATTCAAGAATATATTGAAGATAAAGCTAACGTATATACCTATAATGAAATAGATATTATTGATTATGATGAAAATCATACGATAAATAGAGTGAGATTAAAAACTGGCGAATTAATTGATACAGATTTAATCATTATTGGGATTGGTGTCACACCAAATACTAAATTAGCTAAAGAAATTGGTATTAATATTGGAAAATCTGGAGCAATACAAACCAATAAGTATTTTGAAACAAATATTCCTCACATATATGCAATTGGTGATGTAGCAGAAAGTTATAATTTAATTACTGGTAACCCTATATATAGACCGCTAGGTTCTACAGCAAATAAAATGGGACGTATTTTAGGAGATCGATTAACTGGTGGAAATCTAGAACATAAAGGTATTTTAGGAACAGGCATTGTTCGTATATTTGATATGACAATTGCCCAAACAGGCTTAACTGAAAAAGAAGCTATTGATTTAGATATTGATATTGACGTATTACACAATGTGAAACCGAATCGTCCAGAATATATGCAAGGCCAAGAAATGGTAATTAAAGCTATATTTGATAAAAACAATTCTAAATTACTTGGTGCCCAAATTATTGGGTATGAAGGTGTAGATAAGAGAATAGATGTACTAGCTACTGCTATAACGTTTGGTGCCAATGCAGAAGATTTATTTCATTTAGATTTAGCATATGCACCTCCTTTTTCTACAACTAAAGATCCTGTTATTTATACAGGGATGATTGGACACAATATTACTCGAGGACGCAAAATTATAACGCCTGAAGAAGTTATAAAACAAAATAATGATTTATTGATTTTAGATGTACGTTCTCCAAAGCAATTTGAAGTTGATCATGTTGATGGAGCGATTAACGTCCCATTGAAAACGTTGAGAAGTTATGCAAAAACGTTAGATGAAAATCAAACAA
>NZ_JBICNX010000094.1:0-2001 GCF_043107035.1 Staphylococcus sp. 231237_7MaSpsaltlick | reverse complement strand
TTCTTTGCCTTTATCCGCTTCTTCTTCTTCATTTCCACATCCTGCTAATGGAAGTGTTAAAGCTACGAATGCTAGGAATGTGTATAATCCCTTTTTTATTTTATCCATACTAATACCCTCACTTTCTACGGAAATATCTTAATACAAGAATATCTTAAAAAGTTTTATATTCAAAGTTATTTTTAATAGTTAATTAATAAATGTTATTTGTAATTACGAAACATTATAATACTCTTTGGGTATAATTGCAATTTTCATTTACAAAAGTAATAAATAATAATATAATAAGTTGTAGATTATTATATTTCGAAAGGATGATTAAATGACGAGTATTACCTCTCTATACTTAGTATTAACCGCTATTTTATTTTTATCAATCATGGTTAGTGTCTTTACAGTAATAGCAATAGTATTAAAAACAATAAAACTACATAGGTTTCGACAATGGTACACAAAGAAATCTTTCACAAGAAACTTAATCAATTTTGTACTCGTTGCTGCTTTATATCTAATTTCATTATATGCTCATACTACTTCACAAACGCCTGGTATTGCAGAAGGTGTTTCACAAGATGCTATTAATGTATTCGAAACAACAATGTTAGTGTATAGAACACTATTTATGTACATGTTAGTAACACCTTTATTCTTTATAACTATTTTTTATTTATACAAAATAATATTTATTGGTATTAGAATAAAGAAACAACGTGCAGATACTAATGAAAATCAATTACTTAAAACTATTGCGAATGGTACAAGTAAAGATATATGTAAAAGTTACGAAGCTTATATTAATAACAATCAATCTTCTAACTCTACGCCATTTTCATATAATATAGATACATTTATCTTAAAGTGTTTGGACAAGAATCAATACTCAATTCTAAGTAATAGACAAGCACAAATTATAGAATCAAAACAAAAGCATAAAAAATATACTCGTAAAATCAACCGAATGTATTTAGGAGATTATGTATAAAGAACATTATAGAAAAAAGAGCAATCTAGCTTTATAGTTAGATTGCTCTTTTTATTTCAGCTCTAAAAACTAATAACTTTACTGTATGTACAACATGTTGTACAATTAAAGAAATTAAAAGGAGGTTATTACTATGACTGTACTTAGTTATTCAAACGCTCGTAAAGACTTTAGAAAACTAATCGATAAAGTTAATGATGATAGCGATACTGTAACAATTACTACAAATGAACGTAATGCTGTTTTAATGAGTGAAGATGATTATAATTCAATTATGGAGACACTTTATTTACAACAATCACCTGCTAATGCCAAACACTTAGCACAATCCATTTCAGAAGCGGAAAAAAGCAATACAGTAGAGGTAGATATAGATTCATATGAGTAAATTAAACATTACATTTACCCCTACAGCTTTTAATGATTATGAATATTGGCTAAAGCAAGATAAAAAGTTATTAAAGAAGATTAATAGTTTAATAAAAAGCATACAGCGTGATGGCTTATTAGAAGGTGAGGGTAAACCTGAACCACTTAAAGGTAATTTACAAGGTTACTGTAGTAGACGCATAAACCATGAACACAGACTCGTGTATACGGTTAAAGAAAATCAAATTATCATTATTGCTTGTAGATATCATTATTAAAAAGAGCACTAGTATATACTAGCGCTCTTTTCGTTTATCTTCTTTTTTCTTTCTTCTAAAACCTTTATTATTTTCAATAATATACTTAATCTCTGACTTGTGTACCTTTAAAGTACCTTTTTCTGGATTTGATTTAGTTCCTACATTAGTTACTATATCTATATCATAGTAATTATGTTTTAATAATACGCCTTTAAACTCTCTATCATCCATTAAGACAAGCTTTACTTTTTGTCCTTTAAAAAATTCAAATGGCATATGCGTTTCTTTAATCATTTTAATCCTATTATTATAGTTGCCCATAAGAAACCTCTCTCTTCTATTCGGGTTTTTGACTAATTGACTTAATCGCATGTTTCATGTAAAGCATAT
>NZ_JBICNX010000093.1:0-2028 GCF_043107035.1 Staphylococcus sp. 231237_7MaSpsaltlick | reverse complement strand
GGATGATTGCAAATTTAAATACATTATATGTCCTATACGTATTTATAAATAAAGGTCTAGAGAAGTGGTAGAAAATACCGCTTCTTTTTAAGGAAAAATAAAAAATAAGTACTAAATAATTTACAAATAAAGAATAATAGTGTATAGTAATAAGTGTAGTAAGGGTTAGCAATTAACCCGAACTACACAACAAATAAAAAGGTGGTCATTTAAATGGCGAATGTAAGTATGTATGGCATGGAAGTACAAGGAAAAACAGAAGATGTAGAAACTTTTGTTGAGTATATGAAAGGTCATCGAGAACAAAAACTATGCGGTGTATATGTAGATGAAGTGTTTTATATGTATTACAAAAATAAACACATTGTAAATGGTGGTTGTAAGCATTCTGTATATATTAGTATGTTAGAAGAAGAAGGCAGTTATTACGATAGGCTTACTGATGAAGATAAGATGGAATTTACAACTTTAGAACGTTTATCTAAAGCATTGAATTTAAAATTCGAAATTGAAGCTGATACAGATATTACAGGAGAATACGAAAGAGTAATCGTTGAAAATGGTCAACTTACGTTATAGGAATAGGATTAGTAATTAAGAAGTGGAGATAAACCGCTTCTTAATTGCTATCTATATTAAAAAAGAAGAAAAAGTACTAAAACATTTACAAATAAAGAAAAATAGTGTATAGTATTAAGTGTAGTAAGACTAGCGATTGATCGAGCTGCACAACAAATAAAAAGGTGGAATAATAATATGGTTGAAACAATTTTAGGAAATATCGTATTTGAAAGTAAAGACATAGTGAAAGGGAACAAAGTTGCATGTTTAATAACAGAAGATTTTATCGCAGATTTATATGTAGGTTTAGATAAAGGGTTAATCTTTTTTGGAGATAACAAAGTATTTGACTTAATGGAATTAGTTGGAGAAACGGACTGTAAAGAAATCATTAAAACCATTAATGAATATATCAATTCGGAAGAAGAAACGATTCTTATAGAAGAAGTACCATTTGATTTGTAATTCAAGAACTAAAAAAAGAGCGCTATCAACACCGCTATTCATATTTACTAAGATAAAGAGAATTCGATAGAAATATTTACAAACAAATAAAAAGGTGGTTTTACATTATGTATGGCGAAAAGAAAGCAAAGGTAGTGTTACAAAGTAGAGATTTAGAAAATGGAAATAAAGTCGCAACTTTGATTTCAAAAAAATTCACTAAACAACTTTATCAAAATGAGGATAAAGGTTTAGTCTACTTTGAAAATGGTAAACAATATCATTTTATGGAAATGATAAGCGAGCATGACCATGACAAAATTATTGAAAGTATTCTTGAATATCAATTTGAATCAGATGAAGAGACTAAGACAATAGAAATTCAATTTGAGCATTATAATAAATGAGCGGTTGCAAAACCGCTTCTATTAATCAAATTTTAATTAATGAAAGGTGGCAAATTTAGTGGAAAAATTTGATGCGTGTATAAAACATATGGAACTAGAAACATTTAAAAAAATATAATACAGTGATTGATCGAAATATGTCATTGTATAGTGTACACAGACAATGAGAGAGCGTTTTTAATATAGAATGTAGGTTTATTGCTAAAACTGAAAGAAGAGCTTTAGAAACGGTGTTAAAAAGCATGGATGAATACATTATTAATATAGAAAACGTATTTTATTTATGTGTCAGAGATGTTGAAGTATCAAAGGAGGCTAACAATGAATAGTAGTAAGTTATGGTATTTATTAAATAGCATTGGATTAAATGTAACAGAGGTTAAACGTGATGTTTTTAAAGGGAACTCATGCAATGTTAAGCAATGGCATAGTTTTCGGATGTGGGTTAATAAGTCGGGTAAAGTAACAGTTAGAACACATGGTGTTCAAAAAAGCTTTCATGTGATGAATGCAAGGCAATTAAAAGACGTATGCAAAGGATTTCAAATACTTTAATATTTATATGTATAGTATTAAAGGAGCGATACAAAGTATTGGGTGATTGATGCTATACATT
>NZ_JBICNX010000092.1:0-2042 GCF_043107035.1 Staphylococcus sp. 231237_7MaSpsaltlick | reverse complement strand
GTTCTTTCCATTGATTTCCTTTTACATTAATAAGTTCAACAACATTTCCTTGTGCTTTTAAATAATCATTTAACTGATTTCCAACATATCCATTCTTACCAGTGATTAAAATTGTTTTTCCCATTAATGTTTCACACCTTCAGATGTAATAGTGTTTCTAATCGTTTTATATATAATAAACATGTCTAATATGAAAGTTTGATTTTCAACATAATATTTATCATATTGTACTTTCTGATCATCCGTAATATCATCTCTGCCCATAACCTGTGCTAAGCCTGTTAAGCCAGGTTTTACAGTATGTACATTTTCATTAGTTCTTTTAGCAATTAAATCGTATTGATTGTATAATGCCGGTCTTGGACCAACTACCGACATATTACCTTTAATAATATTAAATAATTGAGGTAATTCATCAATTGAAGTTTTTCTAATAAAACGTCCTGATTTAGTAATGTACATATTAGCGTCAATTTTATCAGTTGCTACATCTGGTGTTTCAACTTTCATAGATCTAAATTTATAAATATTAAAGATTTTATTATTTATACCAGGTCGTTTTTGCTTAAAAACGATCGGTCCTTTAGATTCTAATTTAATAGCTATAGATGTAACGATTAATATTGGTGAAAAAATAAATACTGCAAATAAAGAACTACATATATCAAACAACTTTTTCATGGTTCTCCACCTTTATTTCAGTAAATTATAATACTTTTCTGTACTTAATTCTCTCGTATAATTCTCTTTGTAAATTTCATAGGCATTACTGCCCATTTGTTCAAATTCTTTAGGACTATTATTTTCCACAAAGTTTATAATCGATTTAAAATCTTGATTATAGACATGAAAACCAGCATTATAAGATTTTATTTGTTTAACTATATCTGTTTCTTTATCCATAATTGCGATAAGTGGTTTTCCAGCAGCTAAATATCCATAATTTTTACTTGGTACACCTAGGCCAATACCCCCAGGTACAAGTGAAGCTATGCAACAATCTGCAATATTAAGTACATCAGAATAATCTGTTCCAGTAAGAAAATCATAAACAAAGGCATTCTCTATTTTATTATTTTTAATAAAATCATCTACTAATTCTTTCTTCTTACCATGTCCACATAAAACAGTAGCTATTTCTTTATTTTCTTTAACACCTTTAAGTAATTGCATAATAGTTTCCATATCTTGAAGTTGTCCCATATTCCCACTATATAAAAGTATCTTTTTATACTTACTTTTAATATTTTTAAACTCATCATTATATACATTATCTTTAATCAAAGATTTTTCATCATACCAATTAGGTATAACATGAATATTATTTTTATTATTAGAAATTTTATTCTCTAATATATAATTTTTCATTTCAGTACCTAAAACAATAACATGTTCTGCATTTTTATAAACATGTTTATTTATATATTTCATTACCTTATCAATCATACTACCTGGTTTAGTTGCACCTGTTTTAATTGCATTATCTGGTGCTATATCATAAGCAACAAACGAGTATTTCTTCTTAAATATTCTGTGTATTAAATCAGGTATAAAAGGTAAAATTGGAGGATTAGAATAAACTAATATATGATCATATTTCAACATTCTAGGCATATTAATTAAAAACATTGTAAACAAAGAGAAAAAGTTAATTAATCTACCAACTTTAGATTTATTATCAAATTGAGCATATTTTAATCTTCTAATCTTCACTCCATTATATTTTTCTTTTTTTAATATTTTGTGTGATTTCGAGTATTCATATGGCCAACCACATATAACATCAATATTTAGACCCTTTTTCACTAGATCTTCTGCCATTTGTGTTGGCAATATTGCTGATGAAACATATTCAGGATAAAAATACTGACAAAGGATTAATATCTTTTTGGTTTTCATATTTTAACCCCCTTTTGTAGTATAAACGTTTTTTAAATTGTGATATTTCACTTCTTCTGTATTTTCAATCCAGTCAAGCTGTTCATGACAATATAATGTAACAACTTCATATTTAGATTTTAATTTCAGAACCATTATTGAGC
>NZ_JBICNX010000091.1:0-2048 GCF_043107035.1 Staphylococcus sp. 231237_7MaSpsaltlick | reverse complement strand
GTGTATTCTTGTGCAATATTTATAATCTTAGTAGTATTAAATTTTTCATAATTACAAATCGCATAATTGATATGTTCTGCAAGTTGTTCTGCACTTGTGTTAACAGGAATTATTTTACCTATTTCTTCAGATACTATCATTTCAATACCAGCAATACATTTATCAGTAGTTATAATTGGTAATCCCTTTGCCATTGCTTCATTTATTACTAATCCCCACACATCTGAATATGTTGGAAAAACAAATAAATCTGCAGTTTTATAATAATTACTCAATTCTAATTTTTCAATATGATTTATAAAAGTTATATTTGTTTTTTTCTCAGATAGATTCTGTTGATAACTAGAGGGTTTGCCACCAATAAAAATAAAATCTATATTTTTTAAGTACGTAGCCGCTTTTATCAACTTGTTTATTCCTTTTTCTTTATTGAAACTTCCTACAAATAATACTGTCATTTCATCTTTTGATTTAAAATTTTTATCTAATGAAACTTCATTCATGTATATAGATGTAAATGGATATATAAATATATTTTCTTCATTCGCCCCATAATACTTCAAATACTCACTAGTTTTTATACCAGTAGATAGCCAATATTCCGCAGATTTTATAAGATGCTTTTTTAACCTATATTTGAATTTACTCTCTTCTTTAATAAATCCACCATCTGCATTTAAAATAAATTTTTTATTAATAAATTTCATGAAAAATATTAACAACATAGATTTTTTTGTAGAATAACCGCCTAAAACAACTGTATTACTTTTACATATATCATATAAAAGTCTTATGAATTTCAGCATACTCTTGTTAATAAAGTAATTATTATTATTTTTTAATTTATGCTTAGCTAACCATTTTTCATTTCTATGACTTGCTGTTTCTTTTTCAAACACTACTTTAAAATCTATATTTTTATTTAGTTCATTTAAAAATTCTACTCTATAAGGCGAAGGTATATTATATATAAATAGTATTTTATTCTTCATTTTCCATCTCTTTTCTTATATAAGAATATAAAGTTAAGCACATGATTATACTTGGTATCAGAAAAGATATAATACCAAAGTTTATGATCATATTTATACTGATTTTGAAATACATATTTGTTGTCAGAGTACTTACCAGTAAGAATATTGCACCAGTAAGGTACCCTACTATCTGCATTTTGAATATATTTAATCCATTTAAAATTCCTTGTAATACTACACAAATCATATTCAAAAGTATGTAAAAACACATTTCAATACTAAATAACAACTCAATATCGAAGTTCTTGCCCATCCAAACTTCAATTATTTTATTTAATAATAAACTTGTCACCAATAACGGTAAGGTTAAATAAGTAATCATCTTAACTAGTCTTTTAATTACATTCTTGATTCCTTTAAAGTCATTTTCCTGTTTTTTAGTTATTATTAGCGTCCAAATTGGTGCCATTATAATAGAAAATATCATTATATAGACACTTAATAATTTATAACTAATTTGATATCTAGAAGCTTCCTCTAAACTTACATACATCCCAACTAAAAACGTCATTGTATTGAATAAAATTAGATTAGAAAGCTGTAAAAACAAAAAATTATATCCCATTTTCAATAATTCTACATATATTTTTTTATCATTTATTAATTTGAATGCTATCTTATATTTTCTTATTATAATTATAGATAAAACAAAAGTAACCATTATTTGACTACCTAAGTAAATTATAGGTAATAGTAACCAGCTATTATTCATATCCATGCTTATGGTTATATAGATTAAAGATATTGTTACTATATTACTTAAAAATTGTGATAGATTTATAAGATATGTCTTTGAAAATGCATGGAAAACTGGTTTAATACTAGATATTAAAAATAGCACAATTTGTAAGTTTACAATTAAAAGTAAAAAGCTTTTGAATATATTAATGTCTAATTTAAATCCATTTATTTTATACATCAATGAATAAGGAAAATATAATAGACATATATTTATAATTACTGCTAATGTAACAGTTAATAAAATCATGAGTAAATAATTGCACGATATATATA
>NZ_JBICNX010000090.1:0-2083 GCF_043107035.1 Staphylococcus sp. 231237_7MaSpsaltlick | reverse complement strand
ATCATTAGTACGCCACTTTTTATTTAATAAGTAATTCCACATTTCTTTTAGACTCATTTCAATCCACTCCTTAATATTTAAAAGTCATTTATTAATAAGACGCGTTTTAATAAAATCACTAGTTTAACTTTAAAATTTTAATTTCAAGATATTTGTAGTTATCATTTAAAATTCAATGCACTGATTCATTCATATTTTAATTTAGATAACTGTGCTAATTGTAAAATTAAGCTATTTAAAAAATATCTATCATCCGGAAATAGCTTGATTGTCAAAACGACATCTATTCAATATTGTTGGTAATTCAATGATAACACGTAATAAAGTAGTTAAAACTAACATTGTTGTCACTTTTTAAATAGTTTAATTAATTAGAAATATGACTTAAACGCATCTACCAAATACTCAAAACCTCAAAAAAGCACTAACTACTCAACCTAATGAATAGTTAGTGTTTTTTATTTTTATAGCTTCTTTAACAAAGATTACACAAAAATCCCATTAGCCATTACAGTAAAGGGGATAATAAATATTTCGCTATTATTTAGATGGAATAATTGAGTAGTTTGTCAAGGAAGTTCACGAATAATCAAAACACTGTTATTTAGGCGTATATGAGCATTTTAAGATGATTTCTTGTTCATACCCTTGCCCTTATTATCAAAATTATGCCCTTTTTTTGCCCTTAAAAATAACTATCAAATAGCCACTATTTTTTATAATTGCTAGTGCTCACTCCTTTAAGCCTCTTTTGTTTTGATAAATGAGTATATATAGTATTTATCTTTCTTACTTCTGTTTTAACTTCATTAAATATTTCATCTTCATTCTTCATAAATTTATTTTTTTCTTGATAATTATTATATTCCCAATGATGTTTCAATAAATATTTAGTATATAGACGTACCTTTTCACTATATTCAAATGATAAAAATACTACTGGTGTTTTATCTATTCCATTAATTGCATTATTTGTTGCCGAATTTATATTTTCTTTATAATTATCTAAAACAGAATACATTTCATTATAAATTTCTCTTGTAGGCCTTGAAAACGAACTAAACTTATCAGTTTCACTACTTTTAGGAAGGTATCTTAAAGATGCTAACACTCTATATACATCGTCAGTAGTTAGAAACGTTTTCGAAGCAACATCATATAGTTGCTTTCGCCATTCCGATTTCGAATCTAAATTATCTAATAGATCTCTTTCTTTATTTTCATAACTTGCTTTAACAGTAGCGTAAGAATTTTCTTCGTTGCTCTTTAATGTTTTATTGACATTAAAAATTGCTATACTTGCAGTCATATATACCCCTAATAATGTGATAAGTGCAGGTAATACATATCTCATTAGGTCTATGCTTCAACGAAAATATAAGAAGAAAGCAAAAACGATTAAAATAATAATAAAACAAAAAATTCTGTCTTTATACAAAATATTCATAAAAGTTCCTCCAAAAGGATTGTGCATTACTTTTTATAATATCATAATTAAAAAATAAAACACTATAAAACTTAGTTACCCACCAACACTTCTGCTGATGGGCGAAAATCATTCTATTTCTTCTATACTTTCGATTTCATTTTCGTTCAGATCATATACTACATCATTCTCTTTATCTGTTTCTATATTCAATGAATCATATCCACTTTCATTATCGAAAGCATCATCTACATTTATTACTACACCTTCAAATGTTTTACCATTTGTCGCTAATACTTTTACTCTTTTACCTATTTATTCCCATAATCTCAAACTCTCACTATTCAACTCTACTTCTTTAATACTTTTTATTTCTGATTCTAATATATCAAAGTGTAAATCTTTGGTTTTTATTTCTATTGAACACTCATTACTATTATTCACCGTATCATCATAAAAATGAACTACACGACCGGTAAATTTTTCGTTATCAATATCAATCAATTCTACATTTTTACCAACATCTTCCCACAATTTATGTTCCATCCAATCACTACTTATTTAATTGTCAAATATCTTAAATATCATCAATAAATCTAATACTATTGGGATATTTTTCATCAATTTTCTTAAACACTTCTTGTTGTTCTTCATAAC